>NZ_BCBG01000021.1:0-84710 GCF_001320485.1 Pseudomonas sp. NBRC 111130 | reverse complement strand
GGCCGCTCCCACAGGGACCGCAGCTGCTCTATACTGCCGCTCTTTTCCCCTAGCACCTGGATACCTGTTCGATGACCACCCTGCTGGCCCTGGATACCGCCACCGAAGCCTGTTCCGTTGCGCTGCTGCATGACGGCAAGGTAACCAGCCATTACGAGGTGATCCCGCGCATGCATGCGCAGAAGCTGCTGCCGATGATCAAGCAGCTGCTGGCAGACTCCGGTGTGGCGCTGAATGCTCTGGATGCCATCGCCTTCGGCCGTGGCCCGGGCGCGTTCACCGGGGTGCGCATCGCCATCGGTGTGGTGCAGGGCCTGGCGTTTGCGCTGGAGCGCCCGGTGCTGCCGGTGTCCAACCTGGCCGCGCTGGCTCAGGGCGCGTTGCGCGAGCATGGCGTGCAGCAGGTGGCTGCGGCCATCGACGCGCGCATGGATGAAGTGTATTGGGGTTGCTACAAGGCCGAAGCCGGCGAGATGCGCCTGCAAGGGCTGGAAGCCGTGCTCCCGCCCGAGCGCGTAGCCGTGCCGGCAGGCAGCAGCGGTGACTGGTTCGGTGCCGGTACTGGCTGGAGCTATGCCGAACGCCTGGCGGTGCAGGCCAGCGCCACGAACGCTTCAGCTTTGCCAGGTGCCTTGGATATTCTCAGCCTGGCCAGCTTCGCCTGGGGCCGTGGCGAGGCAATCGCCGCCGAACAGGCGCAACCGGTTTACTTGCGCGATAATGTGGCTACGCCAAAGGCGCGCTGAGTGCTGTTCGTCGGTTATCGCGGTTGGCGATAAAACCTTTAGGCGCAATCTGTGGTCCAGTTATCACTCGAGCATTAGCGACGCAATCCTGATGCTGCTAGATTGCCATCATTGGTCCTGAGTGCTCACTCCATGCGTATCGACGGTTTTTCCTCGCAGTCCTACCCGATCAAGCGTGCGCCGCGCAAAGCAGCGGTGCGCGACGAGAGCGTCGATGATGCCGAGCTGATCGAGGAGAGCGAAGTCACTCAGGAGGCTGCTGCGCGTCGTCGTCCGGCGGGCTTGCCGGCTCGTCAGCAGGACATGGTGTTCCCCCGCGCCCGTGACCGGCGCACTGCTACCGCGTTGGCCAGTTACCTCAGCACGGCCGGTTTTACCGACTGGGACATGGAAGTACTGGGGCTCGACCTGTACATTTGACGGATGATTCCGTCACCTTTTCCTTATTTCGTAGGTTGCCCGTCCTGGAGCGAGAACGCCTGGCGCGAGTACCTGTATCCCGCCGACGCCACCACCCATGAAATGCTTGGCTACTACAGCCGGGTATTCAACGCCGTCGAGGGCAACACCACGTTCTATGCCCGGCCGGCACCCGGCACTGTCGCCCGCTGGGCGCAGGTCATGCCCGCGCACTTTCGTTTCACCGCCAAGTTCCCTGGTGATATCAGCCACGCAGGTGACCTGCGTGATCAGCTGGAGTCTGCCTTTGACTTCACCCGCCTGATGGCGCCATTGGGCCAGCGGGTCTCGCCGTACTGGCTGCAGTTGCCGCCCCTGTTCAGCCCCGCACGACTGGGCGAGCTGTGCCACTTCCTCGACGAGATCGCTGTGCCGGTGGCGGTGGAAGTGCGTCACCCGGCGTTTTTCGCCAAGGGCGAGGAAGAACGGCTGCTCAACCGCCTGCTCCACGAACGCGGCGTCGAGCGCATCTGCCTTGACCCCCGCGCCCTGTTCAGTTGCACCTCGCGTGACCCGGCAGTGCTGCATGCACAGTCGAAAAAGCCCAAGGTGCCACCGCGTCCCGCAGCCTTCAGCCAGTACCCGCAGGTGCGCTTCATCGGCCATCCGCAGCTTGAAGCCAACGACACGTTCCTCGCGCCCTGGGTAGACAAGGTCGCCGCCTGGATCGAGGAGGGGCGCAGTCCTTATGTGTTCCTGCATACGTCCGACAACCGTCTGGCTGCCGCGCTGGCCCAGCGTTTTCACCAACGACTGATGGCGCGTCTGCCAGGCTTGCCCGCATTACCTGAATTGCCGCGCGCCCCTGAGGTCGAACAACTGGGGCTACTCTGACCCTTCCCTGACCCCGGAGGTTGTGATCATGGATGTACAGACCCTGCGAGCCGAAGCCTTCAAGGCACTGCACGAGCGTGATGGCGCCTTCGTCATGCCCAACCCCTGGGACGCCGGCTCCGCCAAGCTGTTGGCAAGCCTCGGTTTCGAAGCGCTGGCTACCACCAGTGCCGGTCTGGCTTTCAGCCTCGGACGACCGGATGCCGAGGGTGCCTTGAGCCTGGATGAGACATTGGCTAACGCCGGGCTGATCGTCGATGCCACGCCCTTGCCGGTGGCTGCTGACTTGGAGAATGGCTTTGGCGACCTGCCGGAGGACTGCGCCCAGACCCTCCTGCGTGCTGCTGGGACGGGACTGGTCGGCGGTTCGATCGAAGATGCCAGCGGCCGGCCAGAGGCGCCAATATATGACTTCGAGCTGGCTGTAGCGAGGGTCCGAGCTGCGGTGCAGGCCGCGCGCAGCCTGCCATTCCCCTTCACCCTATGTGCCCGTGCGGAAAACCTGCTGCATGGGCGCATGGACCTTGACGATACCATCCTGCGCCTGCAGGCCTTTGCCGAGGCGGGTGCCGATGTGCTCTACGCGCCGGGATTGCGCAGTGTCGATGAGGTGCGAGCGGTGGTGCAGGCCGTGGCGCCGAAGCCAGTCAACGTGCTGATGGGGCTGGCGGGCGTGCCGTTGAGCGTCAACCAGCTGCAGGACTTGGGCGTGCGCCGTATCAGTGTCGGTTCATCGTTGGCCCGGGCAGCACTCGGCGCGTTGCAGCGTGCCGCCCTGGAGATTCGTGATCAGGGCACATTCAGTTACGGTGAGCAGGCCTTGCCGTTCGCCCAGCTCAACGACCTGTTCCGTCGCTGAGGCGCCATGCGCGCCGTGATGGTGCTATGCGGCCTGCTGTTGGTGATGGCGGGCCTGGCCTGGCAATTCGGCTGGCGCCTTGCGGACACCTGGAACCCGTGGGCGGCGCTGGATGTGCGCCAGCCGCCGAACTGGCTGACGAGTTACAAGCTGTCGCGGCTGCGCAACGACCCAGGCTTGTGCCGCCAGGCCCTGGAGACGTCCGGGCTGCATTACCGGGCGCAGGTCGACAGCCCGTCATCGGCCAGCTGCCCGCTGCAGAACGTGTGGCGTATCGAGCGAGGGGACGTTCGCTTGAGCAGCAGCTTTCTGGCCAGTTGCCCGTTGGCGGTCGCCTATGCGTTGTTCGAGCGGCATGGGCTGCAGCCTGCTGCGCAGGGGGTATTTGGCCAGCCTGTGGTGCAAGTGGATCACTTGGGCAGCTTTGCCTGCCGCAATGTCTACAACCGCAAGCAAGGGCGTCTGAGCCAGCACGCTACGGCCAACGCGTTGGATATCAGCGGCTTTCGTCTGCAAGACGGTCAGCGCGTCTTGCTGGCGCGGGACTGGCAGGCGGGCGGGCAGAAGGGTGAATTTCTGAGGCAGGTGCGGCAAGCGGCCTGCGACAGTTTCAACACCGTGCTGGGACCGGACTACAACGCGGCCCACCACAATCACTTTCATCTGGACATGGGGCGTTGGCAGGTCTGTCGCTGATCTCAGGCGTGGACGCGAACGTTGTTCAGCACTACCGGGCGCGCCCAGTGCATGTCGAACTCAAGGTCGTGCTGCTGCTTGGCCATGGTCGCTTCGTCGTACGGTTCTGGCGCAGGGTCGAGCAGGTTCACTTCGAATTCGGCGATCGGCAGGTGCAGCGGGCGCGGAGAAGGGCCCGGGCCTGGTTCGGGGAGCGGGTGGCCCTGGCTCATCACCACCGGGCGCAGCCAGCTGTTGCTGAGGTCGAGCTGGCGCTGTTGCTGGATCATCTCGGCGGCGCTGAACGGCTCGGGCGCCGGCGCCAGCAGGTTGGCCTGCAATTCCGCCTTGGGCAGGAACAGTGGCTCGGGCGGTGCGACGATGGTGTCCTGTACCGGGCAGGTGCGCTGGGTTTCGATCAGGGCCAGGGCCTTGGCCCCGCCGATCGGCTCGCCGCTGGCCTGGTCGTACTGGACCATGGCCTGGCTGACCCTGTCGGGTTCTTCCGCTTGCTGCTCGGCCATGGCGCGGGCAAAGAAATCCTGCCACAGGTGGCTTACGCCCCCGAGTGCCTGGGTATTCTGCCGACCGTAGTTGCCGACAGGCGACAAGTAGGTCAAGCCGATGGGAAGAGTATCTGTCATGGCAGTCGTGCGCGCTGTGCTCTGGCAGAATAGCGGAATATTGCCTGTATCGGCCGTGGCGGCCGATACATGAGGGGCAGGGTTCAATTTCTAGGTGTGAATGATGGAAGAGCAGGGCACAGGTATCCGGGTCGAGGCGCTGACGGCCGAGTTCGAGGCGCAAGCCGCACTATGGGCCGAGCGCCTGGCGCTGCCACTGCAGGATGATACGGCCGCGTTTGCTGTGCAGGTAGGCATGGATGGCTTGCAGATCCAGCAGTTGGGGCCGCAGGCTCCGGGGCCGGTGCGGGTGGACTTCGTCGAAGGCCAGGCCGCGCACCGGCGCCAGTTTGGCGGGGGCAACGGGCAGATGATTGCCAAGGCAGTGGGCATCGCCCAAGGTGTGCGGCCGCAGGTGCTGGATGCCACGGCGGGGCTGGGCAAGGATGCGTTCGTGCTGGCCAGCCTGGGTTGCCAGATGACCTTGATCGAACGCCAGCCGCTGATTGCCGCATTGCTGGAAGACGGCTTGGCGCGAGCCCGCGTGGATGAAGAAGTGGGGCCGATAGTCGGGCGCATGCGCCTGCTGACCGGCAACGCCATCGAGCGCATGCGCAGTTGGGAAGGCGAGGCGCCGCAGGTGATCTACCTTGACCCGATGTTCCCGCACCGTGACAAGAGCGCGCTGGTGAAGAAGGAAATGCGTGTGTTCCGGCCCTTGGTCGGTGATGACCTGGATGCCCCGGCCCTGCTCGAAGCCGCCCTGGCGCTGGCCAGCCACCGGGTGGTGGTGAAACGGCCGCGCAAGGCGCCGATCATTGATGGGCCGAAGCCGAGCCATAGCCTGGAAGGCAAATCGAGCCGGTATGACATCTACCCGAAGAAGGCCCTGAAAGCTTGATTACCTGCGCCGGCCTCTTCCCGGCTAAAGCCGCTCCCACAGGTATCGCACAGTTTTCAGAACCTGTGATATCCCTGTGGGAGCGGCTTTAGCCGCGAAGAGGCCAGCACAGGCTGACTCAGGCCTTGAACGCCCGGATAAACAATGCCACCACCTCGCGCACATGGGCCTCGGCCTCATCGCCCTCCAGCGGCCCGGCACAGCCCAGCAGCAAGCGGAAATCCGGCGCGCCCTTGACCAGGCTGAAGAAGTGCTCGGCCGCCTGCAACGGATTGGCAATCCGCAGCAGCCCGGACCCATCGATCTTGCGCAGGAGTGCCTCCATCCCCATCAGCAGCCGCTTCGGCCCGGCTTCATAGAAGTACGCGCCAAACCCCGGATCCTGGCTGCCCTGGGCCATGATCAGGCGGCAGAGCTTGACCGCCTCGTCGCTGCTGATCAGCGCCTGAAAGCTGCGACCGATAGTCAGCAACACTTCCTCCACCGCCGCCCCTTCGGGGTACTCGAAAAGCAAGTCAGGCAGCTGGTTCTGGCAGGTCGCCATGACTGCGGAGCCGAACAGCGTCTGCTTGTCGGTGAAATGGCTGTAGACCGTGAGTTTTGAAACACCTGCCGCCGCAGCGACCGCATCCATGCTGGTGTTGGCATAGCCAAGGCTGAGGAACAGGGCCTTGGCCGCTTCGAGGATGGCCTCGCGCTTGGCCAGGTCCTTGGGCCGGCCCGGGCCGTTGGGTGCGTCGTTGGACATTGGAATCCGCATTCGTTTGAGGGGGCGCCCATCTTACCGGCTCGGACGGCTCCCGGCTGCAGGTGGCGACCCTGGTTAATGTTGATTTTTCTTTCCGACGGCAGCTTCCCGGCCCCGGTTCCCTGATTTAATATACTCGCCAGTATAAATATTCGATGTGCACTTCGCGAAAGGATTCATCATGCTGCGTCATGCCTTTTCCCTCGTTCTGCCCGCCGCTGCCGCGCTGATGCTGGCCGCCTGCGGTCAGGAAGCCGCTCCACCCGCCGTGCCGCGCCCGGCCCTGGTGGTGCAGCCGCAGCCGGCCGAAGCCGCTGCCGACAGTTACCCCGGCGAAGTGCGTGCGCGCTTCGAGCCGGAGCTGGCCTTCCGCATCGGCGGCAAGGTCAGCAAGCGCCTGGTGGAGGAAGGGCAGCGGGTCAGGGCCGAGCAGCCGCTGGCCGAACTGGACCCACAGGACGTGCGCCTGCAGCTGGAAGCCAACCGTGCCCAGCTGGCGGCGGCCGAGGCCAACCTGGCGCTGGTGCGCACCGAGCGCGACCGCTACCAGAAGCTGCTCGACCGGCAAATGGTCAGCCATTCCCAGTACGACAACGCGGAAAACCTCTACCGCGCAGGCCTTGCCCGCCTGAAGCAGGCCAAGGCCGAATTCGACGTGGCCGGCAACCAGGCGGATTACGCCGTGCTGCGTGCACCGCAGGCCGGTGTCATCGCCAAACGTCAGGTTGAAGTCGGCCAGGTGGTCGCGGCTGGGCAGACCGTGTTCACGCTCGCCGCCGACGGTGAGCGTGAAGTTGCCATCGGCCTGCCGGAACAGCAGTTCTCCCGTTTTGCCGTGGGCCAGGCTGTCAGCGTCGAGTTGTGGTCGCACCCCAACGAACGCTTCCAGGGGCGCATTCGCGAGCTGTCACCTGCCGCTGACCCGCGTTCAAGGACCTTCGCCGCACGGATTGCCTTCACCTCGGCCAAGGTGCCGGCCGAACTCGGCCAGAGTGCGCGGGTATTCATTGCCCATGACGGGGTGATTCCGCTTGCCGTGCCGCTGTCGGCCGTCACCGCCGAGAACGGCCAGGCGTATGTCTGGCGCGTCAACAAGGAAAGCCGCCTGGAGCGCGCCGTGGTGCGCCTGGGGCCTTATGGCAGTGAAACCGTGCCGGTGCTCGAAGGCCTGGCGCCGGGCGACTGGGTGGTCGCTGCCGGTGGCCATGTGTTGCGCGAAGGGCAGGAGGTGCGGCCGGTGGACCGCACCAACCGTGTGGTGAACCTGACGGCCAAGGAGTAAGTCCCGATGGGTTTCAACCTTTCCGCATGGGCGTTGCGTAACCGCCAGATTGTGCTGTTCCTGATGTTTCTGCTGGCTGCCATTGGCGCCATGTCCTACACCAAGCTGGGGCAGAGTGAAGACCCGCCGTTCACCTTCAAGGCCATGGTCATTCGTACCCTGTGGCCGGGCGCCACAGCCGAGGAGGTCTCGCGCCAGGTCACCGAGCGCATCGAGAAGAAGCTGATGGAGACTGGTGAGTACGAGAGGATCGTCTCGTTCTCGCGCCCGGGTGAGTCGCAGGTGACCTTCATGGCCCGCGACTCGCTGCACTCCAAGGACATTCCCGAGCTGTGGTACCAGATTCGCAAGAAGGTGGCTGACATCCGCCACACCTTGCCGCCGGAAATCCAGGGCCCGTTCTTCAACGACGAGTTCGGTACCACCTTCGGCAATATCTACGCGCTGACTGGCGCCGGCTTCGACTATGCGGTGCTCAAGGACTACGCCGACCGCATCCAGATCCAGCTGCAGCGGGTCAGGGACGTGGGCAAGGTCGAGCTGATCGGCCTGCAGGACGAAAAGGTCTGGATCGAGCTGTCCAACCTCAAGCTGGCTACCCTGGGCGTACCACTGGAGGCCGTGCAGCAAGCCTTGCGCGAGCAGAACGCGGTCAGTACCGCGGGCTTTTTCGAGACCTCCAGTGAACGCTTGCAACTGCGGGTGAGCGGTCACTTCGACAGCGTTGACCACATCCGCCAGTTCCCCATCCGGGTCGGCGACCGCACCTTCCGCATTGGCGACGTGGCCGACGTGCACCGTGGCTTCAACGACCCACCCGCACCGCGCATGCGCTTCATGGGCGAGGACGCCATTGGCCTGGCGGTGTCGATGAAGGATGGCGGCGACATTCTGGTACTCGGCAAGGCACTCGAAGACGAGTTCGAACGCCTGGCGCGCAACCTGCCGGCGGGCATGGAGCTGCGCAAGGTCTCCGACCAGCCGGCGGCAGTCAAGGCCGGGGTAGGCGAGTTCGTCCAGGTGCTGGTCGAGGCGTTGGTGATCGTGCTGCTGGTGAGTTTCTTCTCCCTCGGCCTGCGCACCGGCCTGGTGGTGGCTTTGGCCATTCCGCTGGTGCTGGCCATGACGTTCGCCAGCATGCACTACTTCGGCATCGGCCTGCACAAGATCTCGCTCGGCGCGCTGGTGCTGGCGCTGGGCCTGCTGGTGGACGACGCGATCATCGCCGTGGAGATGATGGCGATCAAGATGGAGCAGGGCTACGACCGCCTCAAGGCCGCCAGCTACGCCTGGACCAGCACGGCGTTCCCAATGCTCACCGGTACGCTGATCACGGCTGCGGGCTTCCTGCCGATCGCCACGGCGGCTTCGAGCACTGGCGAATATACCCGCTCGATTTTCCAGGTGGTGACCATCGCGCTGTTGACCTCGTGGGTCGCGGCGGTGGTCTTCGTGCCTTACCTGGGCGAACGGCTGCTACCGGACCTGGCCAAGCTGCATGCTGCCCGCCATGGCAACGGCGCGCACGCGCAGGACCCTTACGGCACGCCGTTCTACCAGCGCGTACGGCGTGTGGTGGAGTGGTGCGTACGGCGGCGCAAGACGGTGATCCTGCTGACCATCGCCGCCTTTGTCGGCAGCATTGTGCTGTTCCGTTTCGTGCCGCAGCAGTTCTTCCCGGCTTCAGGGCGACCGGAGCTGATGGTCGACCTGAAGCTCGCCGAAGGCGCCTCGCTGGCCAATACCGCCGAGCGGGTCAAGCAACTGGAAGCGCTGCTCAAGCAGCAGGACGGCATCGACAATTACGTCGCCTACGTGGGCACCGGTTCGCCACGCTTCTACCTGCCGCTGGACCAGCAGCTGCCGGCCGCCAGCTTCGCCCAGTTCGTAGTGCTGGCCAGGTCGATGGAAGACCGCGAGCGCCTGCGCAGCTGGTTGATCGGCACCGTCGACCAGCAGTTCCCCGACCTTCGTGCTCGCGTCACGCGCCTGGAGAACGGCCCGCCCGTGGGCTACCCGGTGCAGTTCCGGGTCACCGGCGAGCATATCGAGAAGGCCCGTGCCCTGGCCCGCGAGGTGGCCGACAAGGTGCGCGAGAACCCGCATGTGGTCAACGTGCACCTGGACTGGGAGGAGCCGAGCAAGGCGGTGTTCCTGGAGATAGACCAGGACCGCGCCCGCGCCCTCGGCGTAAGCACTGCGCAGCTGTCGAGCTTCTTGCAGAGCTCGCTGACCGGCACCACGGTCAGCCAGTACCGCGAGGACAACGAACTGATCGAGATCCTCTTGCGCGGCACCCAGCAGGAGCGTGGCGAACTGGGCAGCCTCGGCAGCCTGGCGCTGCCCACCAGCAATGGCCAGAGCGTGGCGCTGTCGCAGGTGGCGACCTTGGAGTATGGCTTCGAGGAGGGCATCATCTGGCACCGCAACCGCCTGCCGACGGTGACCGTGCGTGCCGACATCTACGACAAGGAGCAGCCGGCGACGCTGGTGAAGCAGATCCTGCCGACCTTGCAGGAGATCAAGGCCAAGCTGCCGGATGGCTACCTGCTGGAAGTGGGCGGCACGGTGGAAGATTCCGAGCGCGGGCAGAAGTCGGTGAACGCCGGCATGCCACTGTTCATCGTAGTGGTGCTGAGCCTGTTGATGATCCAGCTGCGCAGCTTCTCGCGCACGGTGATGGTGTTCCTCACCGCGCCGTTGGGGCTGATCGGCGTGACCTTGTTCCTGCTGGTGTTCCGCCAGCCCTTCGGCTTTGTCGCCATGCTTGGCACCATTGCCTTGGCGGGGATGATCATGCGCAACTCGGTGATCCTGGTGGACCAGATCGAGCAGGATATCGCTTCCGGGCTGGACCGCTGGCAGGCGATCATCGAGGCCACGGTGCGGCGCTTCCGGCCGATCGTGCTGACCGCGCTGGCGGCGGTGCTGGCGATGATTCCGTTGTCGCGGAGTGTGTTCTACGGGCCGATGGCGGTGGCGATCATGGGCGGGTTGATCGTGGCCACGGCATTGACTTTGCTGTTCTTGCCGGCGTTGTATGCGGCGTGGTTCAGGGTGAAGAAAGGCTGAACATTGCAGGGGAGGGCTTCGCCCTCCATTCGCGACACAAGGCCGCTCCTACAGGTGATCGCGTTTCCCTGTAGGAGCGGCCTTGCCGGGACGCCGGACCGGTCGGAAAGGGCTGCAAAGCAGCCCCAGAGGCCTCAGAGCGCGCCGAAGACCTTCTTGGCCAGGCTGGTGGCTGCCTGTGCCGGGTTCTGGCGAATGCTTTCTTCCTGCTTGGCAATCATCTCGAACAGGCCATCCAGCGCCTTCTCGGTCACGTAGTTCTCGATATTGGCGTCATCCTTGATCAACCCCAGGCCCTTGGCCTGACCGGCAAATGCATTGTACTGCTGGGCGACACCGACCTTGTCGGTAGCCTGCTTGACGATCGGCAGGAACTTGGCTCGGATCTGCTCGCGGCTGCTCTTGTTCAGGTATTGGGTGGCCGAATCCTGACCACCGCTGAGGATGCCCTTGGCATCGGTCACGGTCATCTTCTTCACGGCATCCACCAGAATCGCCTGAGCCTGCGGCACGGCAGCTTCGGCGGCCTTGTTCATGCTGGTTTCCAGGGCATCGACCTGGTCACCCTTGCCGAACATCTTCATGGCCTTGGCAGCTTTGCCGAGGTTGCCCGGCAGCTCGATGCGCACATCGGGGTTGTTGCTGAAACCACCTGGCGTGCTCAACTGCTTGACGGCAATTTGCGCACCCTGGGTGAGGGCGTCCTTTAGGCCGCCGGTGGCGTCGGACTGGCTCAGGTCGCCAAGCGACAGAGCCAGGGCGCTGGCCGACAGCAGCAGGCCGGCGCACAGGGTAGAGAAGCGCAGGGAGGCGCGAATCATGGTTATTTCCTTATCGATGAAGTGGGGCGGGCTCAGCGCACCGGGTCGACTTTGACCCGTACCGGCTGCTGGTCGCTGCCGTCGAGTGCGACGCCGTGGTGTTCGGTGTTGATGAACAGCAGCTTGCCGTCCAGCTCGATCCGCGCGCTGACCGCATAGCGGTGGCCGGGCTTGACCTGGGCCGGGTCGTAGATGAGGTGGAACGGCAGCGGCACGTTGCCTTTGACCGGGCCGGCCTGGCGGGCCAGGGTCACGGCGGGGGCGTCCATCAGCGAAACGTCCTGCAACTCGACGCTCAAGGTGGCGGCAGGCGGCAGGGCGATGCGCTGCAGGTAGAAGACTTCGCCATCCAGGCTAGCCTGGGTGGAAGGGGTATGGCTGGAACAGGCTGCGAGCAGGGATGCGCAACACAGCATAAAGAGCTTTTTCATGGAATCTCCGGTGTCCTTGAAGTTGGCTTGTGGCCAACCTCAGGGACTTTAGCGGATTTCCTGCCTGCATGGTCAATCCATGCGGTCATTGCCCTCACGTGGGGGCTGGACGCAGATCTCAATGTCCTGGACTTTGTCGACCGTAACGCGTTGCGCGGTGAGGGCGGTATTCGGTTCGACGAAATGCGCCTGGGTATTGATGTACAGCAATGTGTCACCCGCCTGGATGCGTGCGGCTAATGCATAGCTGTGCGCGGGGCTGATCTGACTCATGTCGAAAGGCAGTTGCATGTTGATTGGCATCACGCCGCCACACCGCAACTGCAATTTGGCAATGCTGACAGAAGGGGCATCTGCCAGCGAAACGTCTTCCAGGCTCAGTTCTACCAGGCCGGAAGGGGGAAGCTGGTTGCTACCGCTAGACACTATTTCAACGTCAAACCATTTCAGTTGTGCCATCTAGAGACTCCTTGAGATTAGTACAGGGCCAGCACGCGGATACTGAACCTCCCTCAAGAAGCCATTCAGAGCGAAAATCTACCCTTGGACGATATCTGCCGGTTCGTCACGGTGCAGCGCCACCTGGCGAATCGACAGGCGCAACTCTGCCGACAGCACCCGCTTGGCCACACCTTCTGCCAGTTCGCCGAGCCTGTCGTGATAACCCAGCTTGCCGTTGCCATCGGGGCGTAGCACACCTTGTTCGAGCAGGGTCTGGATGAAGTGGCGGAACAAGGTTTTGTCGAAGAACTCCGGCGCATTCAGGCCATGCAGGATCGACAGGCGCTGGGCCATCATCACGCACAGGTCTTCCAGCTCTTCGGCGTTCAAGGTGTTCTGACCGCTGTTGAGCAGCAGCGAAGTGGCCATGTAGAAGCGCTGCAACGTCTGGGTAATGGTGCGGGCGAGCAGGGTCAGCAGCACGAACAGGCGTGAGCTCGGCGCCGGGCGCAGGTACAGGTCGTTCTCCTGGCGCAGCAGGCCTTGCTCGACCAGCGCTGCCAGCCACTGGTCGATCACCTCGTCCAGTTGCTCCGGGCTCCAGCGCAGGAACAGCTCGGCCTGCAGGTACGGGTACAGCGCATGCACGTACTGGCCGAGCAATTCGCGGCTCATGCGCGAGCTGCTGAGGAAGAAGCTCGCCAGCAGCGCGGGCAGGGCGAAGATGTGCAGGACATTGTTGCGGTAATAGGTCATCAACACCGCGTTGGCTTCATCCAGGTACAGGATGCGGCCCAGGGCGTCCTTCTGCTCCGCCAGCAGGTTCATGCCGCGTACGTGCTCGATCAGCGCCTGGCCGTCGCCTTCGGGCAGGGTAGTATGCGCGGAGTAGGGCACCCGGCGCAGCAAGGCCAGGTACAGGTCGAGCACACGGGCCAGGGCACGCTCGTCCAGCGCCAGGCGGCTGGTAGAGAGCAAGGCCAGGGCTACCAGGTTGACCGGGTTGACCGCTGCCGCCTCGTTGAGGTGACGGGCTACGGTTTCGCCCAGGCGGGTGGTGGTTTCGTTCAGCCAGGCCGGGCGGAACTGTGGTCCCAGTTCCTGCTCGCGCCAGCCGGGCTGCTGCTCATCGAGGAAGCCGGCCAGGCGGATGGGTTCGCCAAAGTTGACGTAGACCTGGCCGAAGCGCTGCTTCAATGCGCCGAAGACCTTGAAAATGTCGAAGATCGACTCCTTCTTCTTGCTCGCGCCACGCAGTTCGCCGAGGTAGGTACGGCCTTCGAGCACCCGCTCGTAGCCGATATACACCGGCACGAAGACGATCGGTGTGCGCGAAGAGCGCAGGAAGCTGCGCAGGGTGATTGCCAGCATCCCGGTACGCGGCTGCAGCATGCGCCCGGTGCGCGAACGGCCACCTTCGACGAAGTATTCGACCGGGAAACCCTTGGTGAACAAAGTGTGCAGGTATTCATTGAACACCGCGGTGTACAGCGGGTTGCCCTTGAACGTGCGGCGCATGAAGAAGGCCCCGCCGCGGCGCAGCAGGCCACCAATCACCGGCATGTTGAGGTTGATGCCGGCGGCGATGTGCGGCGGCGTCAGGCCATTGCGGAACAGCAGGTACGACAGCAGCAGGTAATCGATGTGGCTACGATGGCAGGGTACGTAGATCACTTCGTGCCCTGGGGCGATGCCTTGTACCTGCTCGATGTGGTTGACCTTGATGCCGTCGTAGATCTTGTTCCAGAACCAGCTCAGCACCACTTCCAGGAAGCGGATCGCAGTATAGGTGTAGT
Organism: Pseudomonas sp. NBRC 111130; assembly: GCF_001320485.1. NCBI lineage: Bacteria > Pseudomonadati > Pseudomonadota > Gammaproteobacteria > Pseudomonadales > Pseudomonadaceae > Pseudomonas > Pseudomonas sp. NBRC 111130. Next base: position 71,022 of record NZ_BCBG01000021.1, on the reverse strand, counting down.
CCGAAGCGATCTCGTTGCCGTAGCGCAGCGCCTGGGCTTCGGCCTTGGCCATGGGCATGTTCTCGCGCTGGGCTTCGTCGGCGATGGCCTGGCGGACCAGGGGCGCATGCACCAGGCCCTTGACCAGGTTGCGACGGTGCGAGAGGTCGGGGCCGATTACGGCGGTCTTGAGGTTGCGAAAGTGCACGCGCATCAGGCGCTGGGCCATGCGCACGGTACGCTCGTGCCCCTTGTTGTGCTGCACCAGTTCGCGCAGGTGGATCGGCGCGGAGAACTGCACGCGGGTCTTGCGCCCCAGGATCAACACGGTCAACAGCCGGCGCAGGCGCCCGGTCACGGCCCAGCTGTCGGCGAACAGCAATTTCCACGGGCTGTTCTCGCTGGCCGGCGTCTGCCCCCAGAACACGCTGACCGGAATGATCTGTGCGTCTTCCTCGGCGTGCTGGCTGATGGCGGCGACCAGGCGCTCCAGGGTCGGCGGTGCGCCGCGCTTGTCGTGGCGGCCGAGCCAGTCCGGGTCCGGCGTCAGGTAGAAGAACGCGGCAGGTTCCTGCAGCGAGCCGACGGCCACCGGTAGCACCGGGCGCGGCAGCCCCGCTTTGGTGCATTCACGGTCGAGCACCACCAGGTCGGTGAGCGATGGTGACGGCAGGGCGTAGAACACCGGGCGGCTGCGGTCGAGCTTGAGGGTCAGGGACGACTGGTTGATGGTCTCGGAGCGCACCCACAGGTACATCAGGCGACGCAGGGCGCCGAAGATCAGGCGGCGCAGGGGGGAACGGGTCATGGGGTGAGTGCCCTGGGAATGAATTTCAGAGAATGGACAGTCGTTTAGTCTGCCGTATCGGCGCAAGTTCAGCAAAATTCGGTAAATAGCGCGACGGTCATGAAAATTTTTTGTTCTGTGTCATATACTCGGCCTGCCACTTGCAGGATATTTCGGCAAGCGGCGTCGACATAGGGAGGACACCCTGTGTCTACAAGGCGATCTTCACAATAAAAATCCGGAGTAGTTCAGATGTCGTCTCGTGAGACTGGGAATGTTAAGTGGTTCAACGATGCCAAAGGTTATGGCTTCATTCAGCGCGAAGGTGGTGCGGATGTATTCGTCCACTATCGGGCGATCCGCGGTGAGGGGCATCGTACCCTGGTCGAAGGGCAGCGGGTGGAATACGCCTGCGTGCAGGGCCAGAAAGGCCTGCAAGCCGAAGACGTAGTCGGGCTCTGAGCCTCTAGCTGTAGGCTTCAAGCTGCAAGCGACCGTGTGCTTGCAGCCTGATGCAACCTTTCTTGCAGCTCAAGAAGTACGCCAGGTGATTTCCTCTTCACCGTCGGCGCTGATGCGGACCCAGCGATCGGCATCGTCCTCACCATCTTCCTCGACCCAGCCACCCGGCGCGCAACGCACCTCGACGTTCAGCGCGGCGAACGCGGCGCGGGCGCAGGCAACGTCATCGGCCCATGGGGTCTGGTCGCTTTCCAGGTAGAGGCTGTTCCATTTCCCTACAGCCTTGGGTAACCAGGTGACCGGAATGTTACCGGCCTGGCACTTGAAGGTCTGACCTTTCTGCTTCCATTCGCTGCATGGGCCGATTGCCTGGCTGAGCCATTCGGCAATCTGCTTGTGGTCGACGTCGGCGTCCTTCAGGTAGATCTCGATATCGGGTTGGCGCATAAGGGCTCCGGGTGTGCTCAGTGTTGGCGCACGAAAAAGTCATAACGCATGGAAACCGTCACCTCGAACGGCTCGGGCTGGTCGATCACCCGGGCGCGCTTTTCGGCGCTGGCGCGCCAGCCGTGCGGGGTCATCGCCAGCAGGTCGGCACGGGCCTTGGGTTGGACCAGGCTCAGGCGGAACTCGAGGGTTTCGCTGTGGGCGTGGGCCATGCCTTCGGGCACCAGGGCCAGGTGCTTGTCGTCGGCGTAGGGGCGCACTTCATCGTAGAGCACTTCGCGCAGCTCCATGAGGTGGCCGCTGGTCGGGCCCACGCGCATCAGGCCGCCACCGGGGCTGAGCAGGCGCTTGGCCTCGTCCCAGTCCAGCGGGCTGAACACGCTGGCGATGAACTGGCAGCTGGCATCGGCCAGCGGCACGCGAGCCATGCTGGCGACCATCCAGGTCACCTCGGGCGCACGGCGGCAGGCACGCTTGACCGCCTCGCGGGAGATGTCCAGGGCATAGCCATCGGCGCTCGGCAGGGCCTGGGCGATCTGCGCGGTGTAGTAACCCTCCCCGCAACCGATGTCCAGCCAGGCGCCGGGTTGGCGCTCGGCGGCAAGCTCGGCCAGGCGCTGGGCCACCGGGGCATAGTGGCCGCCGTCGAGGAAGTCGCGACGGGCTTCGACCATGGCCTGGTTGTCACCTGGGTCACGGCTGTTCTTGTGCTGCACCGGCAGCAGGTTCAGGTAACCCTGGCGGGCGCGGTCGAAGCGGTGGCCGGCCGGGCACACCACGCCGTTGTCGAGCCGCGACAAGGCTGCCTGGCAGAGGGGGCAGGCGAGCATCAGGCGAGCAACCGGACCAGGGTCTGGTAGTAGATTTCGGTCAGCAGGTCGAGGTCGCTGGCCAGGATCCGCTCGTCGACCTGGTGGATGGTGGCGTTGACCGGGCCGAGTTCGACTACTTGGGTGCCCATGGTGGCAATGAAGCGGCCATCGGAGGTGCCGCCGCTGGTCGACGGTTGGGTGTCGCGGCCAGTGACGCCCTTGATGCTGGCCGACACCGCGTCGAGCAGTTCGCCCGGCTCGGTGAGGAACGGCAGGCCCGACAGCGCCCAGTCGACCGACCAGTCCAGCTCGTGCTTGTCGAGGATCGCCGAAACCCGTGCCTGCAGCCCTTCGACGGTCGACTCGGTGGAGAAGCGGAAGTTGAACAGTGCGGTCAGCTCACCCGGGACCACATTGGTGGCGCCGGTGCCGGCGTTGAGGTTGGAGATCTGGAAGCTGGTCGGCGGGAAGAACGCGTTGCCTTCATCCCAGTGCTCGGCTGCCAGTTCCGCCAAGGCCGGGGCGGCCAGGTGGATCGGGTTGCGAGCCAGGTGCGGGTAGGCCACATGGCCTTGCTTGCCGCGCACGGTCAGCTTGGCACCGAGCGAGCCGCGACGGCCGTTCTTGACCACGTCACCGAGCAGGGTGGTGCTCGATGGCTCGCCGACGATGCACCAGTCCAGGCGCTCGTTGCGTGCCTTCAGGCGCTCGACCACGGCCTTGGTGCCGTGGTGCGCCGGGCCCTCCTCGTCGCTGGTGATCAGGAAGGCGACCTTGCCCCGGTGGTTCGGGTAGTCCTGCACGAAGCGCTCGCTGGCAATCACCATCGAGGCCAGGCTGCCTTTCATGTCGGCGGCGCCGCGGCCGCAGAGCATGCCGTCGGCGTCGATCAGCGCCTCGAATGGCTCATGTTGCCACTGCTGCACCGGGCCGGTGGGGACCACGTCGGTATGGCCGGCAAAGCACAGCACCGGGCCATCCTGGGTACCGTGGGTAGCCCAGAAGTTATCGACGTCTTCGAAACGCATCGGCTCCAGCTGGAAGCCCACGGCGCCCAGGCGGTTCATCATCTGCGCCTGGCAGTCGGCGTCGACGGGGGTGACCGAGGGGCGACGGATCAGGTCGCAGGCCAGTTGAAGGGTGGGCGAGAGCTCGGCAGGGGCCGTCATGGGGGACTCCGGGGCAAGGCGAGGCGGGGAAATCTGAGGGGCGTTATCTTATATCAAACCGTCAGGCCAATGGAGCCGCTTTGCGGCCCTTTCGCGACACAAGGCCGCTCCTACAGAAGCACGCGGTCTCCTGTAGGAGCGGCCTTGTGTCGCGAAAGGGGCGCAAAGCGCCCCCAAGATCTCAAGCCTGCTGCGGCTCGGCGGCCTTCTGCGCAGGCTTGGGCAGCGACGACAGAAATGCCATCACCAACGCCGCCACATACGGCAACGACTGCACCAGCAGCATCGCCACCCAGAAGCGCATGTCCGAACTCGGCAGCCCCTGCACCAGGAATATGCCCAGTGCCGCGCCCCACAGCAGCAACATGATGAACAGCTCTTCCCGGGCTTCGGAAATCGCCACCAGCAAGCCATGGCTGTCGGCGTTCTTCGGTGTGCGGAAGAACGGCATGCTGCTGGTGAAGAAGCCGTAAAGCACCGCCTTGGCAATGGTATGCGACAGCGCCAGCCCCGCCAGTGCCGCAGCAAAGGCATCCTTGAGGTTCACCCCCACCGCACGGCGGTAGAGGAAGATGATCTTGCCGACCTTGAAGAAGAACAGCGCCAGCGGCGGAATGGCAAAGATCATCAGCGGCGGGTCGACCCGGTGCGGGACGATGATCATCGCTGCCGACCACAACAGCGCGCCGACCGTGAAGAAGATGTTCATGCCGTCGGCGACCCACGGCAGCCAGCCGGCCAGGAAGTGATAGCGCTGGCCACGGGTCAGCTCGCTGCCCTTGCCGCGCAGCAGGGCGCTGGCGTGGTGCTTGATGATCTGGATGGCGCCATAGGCCCAGCGGAAACGCTGCTTCTTGAAGTCGATGAAGGTATCGGGCATCAGGCCTTTGCCGTAGCTGTTATGGGCGTAGGCGGCCGACAGGCCTTTCTCGAATACCCGCAGGCCCAGCTCGGCGTCTTCGCAGATGCACCACTCGGCCCAGCCCAGCGCTTCCAGCACACTGCGCCGGGTCATGGTCATGGTGCCGTGCTGAATGATCGCATCACGGTCGTTGCGGGTAACCATGCCAATGTGGAAGAAGCCTTTGTATTCGCTGTAGCAGAGCTTCTTGAAGGCGCTTTCGTGCTGGTCGCGGTAGTCCTGCGGCGACTGCACCACAGCGATCTTCGGGTCGGCGAAGTGCGGCACCATGTGCTTGAGCCAGTTACGGTCGACGCAGTAGTCCGAGTCGATTACCGCGATCACTTCAGCGTCCTTGGCAGTATGCGGGATCAGGTAGTTCAGCGCGCCGCCCTTGAAGCCGGCCAGGGGCGCGACATGGAAGAACTTGAAACGCTCGCCAAGCTTCTCGCAGTGGGCCTTGAGTGGCTCCCATACGGCCGGGTCCTTGGTGTTGTTGTCGATCACCAGCACTTCATAGTCCGGGTAATCCAGCGCGGCGAGGGCGTCGAGGGTCTGCTTGACCATCTCCGGTGGCTCGTTGTAGCACGGCACATGCACTGACACCTTGGGCCGGTAGGCGCTGTCGCCCTGCACCGGCAGGAATTCGCGGCGGCGCTTGTGGATCCAGACGGCCTCGGCCAGTTCGTGGGCCTCGGTCATCAACACGATGAACACGCCCAGCGCGCCGAGCGCCAGCAACACGCCGACGGTCAGGCTGAACCAGGTGCTGTATTGCTGGCTGTAGTCATAGGCGATCCACACCAGCACCGACCCGCACAGGAAGGTGATGAAGGTGAGGAAGGTGCGGCCGCGCTGGCGCAAGGCCGAGCCGTCGATCAGCAGCACGGCCAGGGCGATCATCGCCAGGACCACCGAAGCGACCGCCAGGGCCCGCCACTGCGGGATCGCCACCACCGGCCCCTCGAAGTTGAACTTCTGCTGGCGCTCGGCGTTGTACACGCCCCAGTAGGCGCCTACCGAACCTTCGTCGTTGGCCTTCCACGGCTGGTCGTAGGCCTCGATGACGAAGTAGTTGTAGCCCCGTCGGTTCAGGGTGTTGACCAGGGTGCGCAGGTAGATGGCCTGGTCGGCCTGGGTGGCGTCGGCGCCGCCGCGCATGCGGCCGTTGCTCGGCCAGCCGACTTCCGACAGCAGCAGCGGCTTGTGCGAGAACTGGTGGCGTAGCTCGCGGGCGCGGTCGAGGACGAACTGCACCGAGTCCTTCATTGGCACGAACTCCCAGTACGGCAGGATGTGCGCGGCGATCAGGTCGACGTGGCTGGCCAGTTCCGGGTGTTCCTTCCAGATGTGCCACTGCTCGCTGGTGGTGACCGGTACCTTGACGGCGGCGCGCACGCGATCGAGGTACTGGATCAGCGCCTCGGGCGTGACTTCTTCGCGGAACAGCGCTTCGTTGCCGACCACCACCCGCACCACACTGCGTGAGTGGTTGGCCAGCTCGATGCCTTTTTCGATCTCGCGTTCGTTGCGCTCCAGGTCCTTGCTGATCCAGATGCCCAAGGTCACCCGCAGGCCGAACTCCTCGGCCAGCCGGGGGATCTTGGCCTGAGTGCCCTCGACGGTATAGATGCGGATGTTGTCGGTGAGCTTGTTCAGCTGCTCCAGGTCCTGGCGCATCTCGTCATCGCTGGGGTACTGACCTTTTTGCGGGCTCTCCCCAAGGCGGAAGGGCGAGTACGAGAAGCCGGAGATCTGTTCCGGCCAGGCAGGCGCGGAGACCGGACGGTTGATGAGTGCCCAGAACCCGGTGAACAGCGCGGCGATGGCCAGGACCACCACCAGGTTGAGGCCGAATTTGCGAGATGACATTGTGATCCGATTCTGTCCAAGTGATAGGACATTAAAGCAGTAATGGCAGGGTGTTTCCTAACGATGGAGGTCCAAGCGGCCGCTGGCCTATAATGCGCGCCGCATTTTCGGGTACGAGCGTTGAGGTAGGAACATGAGCACTGAGGATCCACGCTTTGCCGGCGTTGCCCGGTTGTATGGCGACCAGGGCCTGCAGCGCCTGGGCAATGCCCATGTGGCAGTGGTCGGCATCGGCGGGGTCGGCTCGTGGGCGGCCGAGGCCCTGGCGCGCAGTGGCGTTGGCGAAATCACCCTGTTCGACCTGGACGATGTCTGCGTCAGCAATACCAACCGCCAGGCCCATGCGCTGGAAGGCCAGGTCGGGCGGCCCAAGGTCGAAGTGATGGCCGAGCGCCTGCGGGCGATCAACCCGAAGATTACCGTGCACGCGGTGGCGGACTTTGTCACTCGCGAGACCATGGCCGAGTACGTTACCGAGGAGATGGATGCAGTGATCGACTGCATCGACAGCGTGATGGCCAAGGCCGCGCTGATTGCCTGGTGCCGGCGCCGCAAGATCGCCATTGTCACCACCGGGGGGGCCGGCGGGCAGATCGACCCGACCCAGATCCAGGTCGGCGACCTCAACAAGACCTTCAACGACCCGCTGGCTTCGCGGGTGCGTTCGACCCTGCGCCGGGACTACAACTTCTCGCGCAATACCAGCCGCAACTATGGCGTGCCTTGCGTGTTTTCCAGCGAGCAGCTGCGTTATCCGAAGGGTGATGGCAGTGTTTGCTTGCAGAAGAGCTTCGTCGGCGAAGGCGTGCGCCTGGACTGCGCGGGGGGCTTTGGTGCGGTGATGATGGTCACCGCGACGTTCGGCATGGTCGCGGCGAGCAAGGCCATCGAGAAACTGGTGGCGGGGGCGCGGCGGCCCTCGGAGCGGGTCAAGCCTGAATAATCTGCATGTGCTTCTTCGCGGGCACGCCCGCTCTCACAGGTAGAGCGTTGCCCTCGGGCCTGGCGCTGTCCCTGTGGGAGCGGGCGTGCCCGCGAAGCAGGCGCCGCCGATTCAGCAGGTGGACGCCAACTCCGCCATCCGCAGCAACACAGCATGCAGCCCGTTGCTGCGCGAAGGCGAAAGCTGGCGCTCCAGCCCCAGCAGAGTGAACCACTCACGCAGGTCCAGCTCGGCCAGTTCCGCGCTGTTCAACCCCTGAACCCGCACCAGCAGCAGCGCCAGCAGCCCTCGTAACAACCGTGCATCACTGCTCGCCTTGAAGTTCCACTGCCCCTGGACCTGTTCCGCAACCAGCCATACCAGGCTTTCACAGCCATGTACCCGGTTGCTGTCGGTCTTCTGCGCCTCGCTCAGTGGCGCCAGCCGATCGCCCCATTGCATCAGCAGCCGCGCCCGCTGTTCCCAGCCGTGGGCCTGCTCGAAGCTTTCCAACGCTTGCTGGGCTGGCAAGGGCAAACTCATCGCAGTAACTCCAGGCTCTGGTCCAGCGCTGCGAAGAACCGTTGCAGGTCGTCACTGTCGTTGTACAGCCCCAGCGACACCCGAATGGCCCCCTCCAGCCCCAACCCCTTGAGCAGCGGCATCGCGCAGTGATGCCCGGCGCGCACGGCAATGCCTTGCTCGGTCAGCAGGTGGGCGATGTCGGCGTTGTGTACGCCTTCGATGACGAAGCTGGCCAGGGCCGTCTGAGGTGTGCCAAGGACGCGCACACCGTCGCGGTCGGCCAGGCCTCGCAGCAGATGCTGGTGCAGGCTGGCTTCGTGAGCCTCGACGGCAGGGGTGTCGAGGCTGGCCAGGTAATCCAGCGTCGCGCCCAGCCCGATGACCCCGGCGATCGGCGGGGTGCCGGCCTCGAAACCCAGTGGCGCGGGGCGAAAGCTTGCGCTCTGGTAGTCGGCCATTTGCACCATTTCGCCGCCAAACTGCCAGTGGCGCAGCAGTTCAAGTGCCTGGGTACGGCCGTACAGGACGCCGACACCCTCCGGCCCATAAAGCTTGTGGCTCGAAAATACATAGAAGTCGCAGCCCAGCTGCTGCACATCATGGCGGCCATGCACGACGCCCTGGGCGCCATCGACAACGGTCAGCGCACCCTGGGCGCGGGCATGGGCCAGCAGCGCAGGCAATGGTTGCCAGGTGCCGAGCACGTTGGACAGCTGGCTGACGGCGAGCACACGGGTGCGCGGGCCGATCAGCTGCAGCGCCTGCTCCAGGTCGATGCGGCCATGCCCGTCCAGCGGCAACACCACCAGGCGCAGGTCGCGCCGCCGGGCCAGTTGTTGCCAGGGCAGCAGGTTGGCGTGGTGCTCCAGGGCGCTGATGGCAATCTCGTCGCCCGCTTCGAAGCGGTGTTCCAGGCCATAGGCCAGCAGGTTCAGCGCCGAGGTGGCGCCGTGGGTGAAGACGATCTGCCGTGAGTCCGCAGCATTGAGCCAGGTCGCCACCTTGTCGCGGCTGGTCTCGAAAGCCTGGGTTGCCAGCGCGCCGGGCAGGTGCTGGGCACGGTGCACGTTGGCAGCGCCATGGCCGTAGTAATGGCTCAGGGCATCGAGCAACGCCTGGGGCTTCTGGGTGGTAGCGGCGCTGTCCAGGTAGGTCTGGTGCTGCCGTTGCAGGGCGGCGATGGCGGGGAAATCGGCGCGCCAGGGGGAGGGCTGGAACATGTTCGCGGGGCCTGGAATGAAAATCGGGTCTGGCGCATGCACGCCAGACCCGATCTTAACACTTCAAACCGCCAAGGGTTCTCAGTTGTGGGCGTGCAGCGCCTCGTTCAGCTCGATGGCCGACTTGTGGGTCTTGCACTCCACAGCGCCGTTCAGCGAGTTGCGGCGGAACAGCAGGTCGGTCTGGCCGGCCAGGTCGCGGGCCTTGACCACTTTCACCAGCTCGTTGTTTTCATCCAGCAGGTTCACCTTGGTGCCAGCGGTGATGTACAGGCCGGCTTCGACGGTGTTGCGGTCGCCCAGCGGAATGCCGATACCGGCGTTGGCGCCGATCAGGCAGCCTTCGCCGACCTTGATGACGATGTTGCCGCCACCGGACAAGGTACCCATGGTCGAGCAGCCGCCGCCCAGGTCCGAACCCTTGCCGACGAATACGCCAGCGGAAACACGGCCTTCGATCATGCCCGGGCCTTCGGTGCCCGCGTTAAAGTTGACGAAGCCTTCGTGCATGATGGTGGTGCCTTCGCCGATGTAGGCGCCCAGGCGCACGCGGGCGGTGTCGGCGATGCGCACGCCGGCCGGGACCACGTAGTCGGTCATTTTCGGGAACTTGTCCACCGAGAACACTTCCAGCAGCTCGCCCTTCAGGCGCGCTTCCAGTTGCAGCTCGGCCAGCTCGCTCAGGTCTACGGCGCCCTGGTTGGTCCAGGCCACGTTCGGCAGCAGCGGGAAGATGCCGGCCAGGCTCAGGCCGTGCGGCTTGACCAGGCGGTGCGACAGCAGGTGCAGCTTGAGATAGGCCTCCGGGGTCGAAGCCAGCGCGGCATCTTCGGCCAGCAGGGTGGCGACCAGCGGCTTGTGGCTTTCGGCCAGGCGGGTCAGCAGGGCGGCTTGGGTGGCGTCCACGCCTTTGACGGCTTCGGCCAGCTGGGCGGCCTGGGCGTTGCTGAAGGTGATGGCCTGGTTGCCGCCTTCATAGCCGAGGATTGGCGCCACTGCGGCAACCAGTTCGGCGCTCGGGTTGAGCAGGGGTTGTGCGTAGAACACTTCCAGCCAGGTGCCCTGGCGGTTCTGGGAGCCGACACCGAAGGCCAGGCTGAACAGGGTATTGGACATGTGATTACCTCGTGCGAAATAGGGTAGGAGCTCAGGCCAGCGCGGCGGCGTACAGGTCGGGCTTGAAGCCGACCAGGGTGCGACCGCCAAGGTCGAGTACCGGGCGCTTGATCATCGACGGCTGGGCGTGCATCAGTTCGACGGCCTTGGCCTGGTCGAGGTCGGCCTTGCTGGCGTCGTCGAGCTTGCGGAAGGTGGTGCCGGCACGGTTGAGGATGACTTCCCAGCCGTGTTCGTCGCACCAGCGGTTGAGGCTGTCGCGGTCGATGCCTTGGGTCTTGTAGTCGTGGAATTCGTAGGCGATGGCTTTGTCTTCGAGCCAGGTGCGCGCTTTTTTCATGGTGTCACAGGCTTTGATGCCGTAGAGCGTGTAGGTCATTGTGTACATTGAGGCCACAGGCTGCCTCAATCTCTCCCTTTCCGAATGTCAGTCGCGGGATTATGCGGGAACGATTGTATGAGCGCCACGGGGTGTGCATGTCTTGAGGTTTTCAGTGCTTGTGAGAGGTGTATGCCTTGGGAGTTGTGGCGCTCGATCTTACAGGCGCAGAAACTCTCAAGGCATGCACCTCCAAGCCAATACAGGCCCTAACCTGCACAACCCACAAGCACTGGGTATCATCGTGTTACATATTCATCCGTCACCTGCGACTATCGTGCAGCGGCCTCGTTTCGCGATACCCCGCTAACATATTGTTTCAATGGCGATCTCTCGCCCCCGCTGTCGTTTTTGGTTCACAAAGGAAGCCTTCACGGATGCAGTCCGCCTACACCGTCCTCATCCTGCTGACGCTGGTAAGCGTGTCGAAACTGGTCGGGCGCATGATCCCGTTGCCGTTGCCCTTGGTGCAGATCGCCGCTGGCGCATTGCTGGCCTGGCCGACCTTGGGCCTGCATGTTGCCCTGGACCCCGAATTGTTCCTGTTCCTGTTCCTGCCGCCGCTGCTGTTTGCCGACGGCTGGCGCATCCCCAAGCGCGAGCTGTGGCGCATCCGCGGCCCGGTAGTGGCGCTGGCCGTTGGGCTGGTGCTGTTCACCGTGGTCGGTGCCGGTTACTTCATCCATTGGCTGCTGCCGAGCATTCCGTTGCCGGTGGCCTTTGCCCTGGCCGCCGTGCTGTCGCCTACCGACGCTGTGGCGGTGTCGGCGATTACCCAGGATCGCCTGCCAACCCCGCTGATGCACATGCTGCAAGGCGAGGCGTTGATGAACGACGCCTCCGGTCTGGTGACGTTCAAGTTTGCCTTGGCAGCCGCCATCACCGGGGCGTTTTCGCTGGCCGACGCCAGCTTCAGTTTCGTGCTGGTGGCCCTCGGTGGCCTGGCCGTAGGTGTGGCCCTGAGCTGGCTGATCGGCCGCCTGCGCGCCTGGATGATCGCCCGTGGCTGGGATGACCCGGCCACCCACGTGGTCTTCATGCTGCTGCTGCCCTTTGCCGCCTATGTGCTTGCCGAGCGCCTGGGCGTATCGGGCATCCTTTCGGCGGTGGCCGCCGGCATGATGCAGAGCTGGCTCGACCTGTTGCCCCGCCAGACCAGTACCCGTCTGCTCAACCGCAGCGTCTGGTCGCTGCTGGAGTTCGCCTTTAACGGCCTGATCTTCCTGTTGCTGGGCCTGCAACTGCCGGACATCATCAAGGCCGTTGTCAGCCACGAGACCACCGTCTGGCCGACCCTGGCCTGGCGCTGCCTCGACGTGCTGGCGATCTTCGCCGCATTGATCCTGCTGCGTTTCGTCTGGGTGCAGAGCATCTGGCGGGCGATCGGTGTGGTTCGTCGCTGGCGCGGCAGGCCGGCGCTGGTGCTGATGCCAACCATGCGCTCTTGCTGGTTGCTGACCCTGGGCGGTGTGCGCGGGGCAGTGACCCTGGCCGGTGTCATGTCGGTGCCGCTGTTGATGGGCGCGGGCCAGGCCTTCCCTGAACGTGACCTGCTGATCTTCATCGCCGCCGGGGTGATCCTGCTGTCGCTTATCAGTGCCTGCATAGCCTTGCCGCTGCTCCTGCGGGGTATCACCAAGAGCCCGGACGAACGGCTGCATCAGGAAGTGCAGGAGGCCTGGCGGCGTACGGCCGAGGCGGCGATCCATGCGTTGGAGGCGGAAGAGGTGATTGATGCCAGCGCGCCGCAGGATGCGGCACAGGCAACCCTGGCCACGGAGCTCAAGGCGCGGTTGATGGCCGAATATCGGGATGAGCTGGATAGCTACAACGACACGGCCGAAGCACGGGCGCTGGCCGAACAGATGGACTTGCTGGAGCGGCGTTTGCGCTTGCGCGCGCTGCGGGCACAGCGGCTGGAACTGTACAACCTGCATCGCCAGCATCTGGTGGGCGATGAGGTGGTCAGGCAGGTGCTGGGGGAGCTGGATCTGAGTGAGGCCAACCTGGGGCAGGTCAGGTAGGCCTGTTGTGGGCCATTCGCGTGTGAACCCGCTCCCACAGATCATGCACCGCATTCGCGGCTTGCGCTGTACCTGTGGGAGCGGGTTTACCCGCGAATGGGGCGCAAAGCGCCCCCGGGCCAATCAGCGGTTTTGCAGGAATGCGCGAATCCGCTCCGCCGCCTCGATGCACTCGGCCAGCGGTGCAACCAGTGCCATGCGTACGCGGCCGGCCCCCGGGTTCACACCGTCGACTTCACGCGACAGGTACGACCCCGGCACCACGGTCACATGCTCGGCCTCGAACAGGTCGCGGGTGAACTCGGCATCGCCGCCCGGCACCTTGGCCCAGAGATAGAAACTGCCATCCGGACGCTGCACGTCCATCACCGGCTGCAGGATATCCAGCACGGCATCGTATTTGGCACGGTACTGGTCACGGTTCTCGCGCACATGGGCCTCGTCCTGCCAGGCGGCGACGCTGGCCAGTTGGGTCTGCACGGGCATGGCGCAGCCGTGGTAGGTGCGGTACAGCAGGAACGGTTTGATGATCGACGCATCACCGGCAACAAAGCCCGAACGCAGGCCTGGCAGGTTGGAGCGCTTGGACAGGCTGTGGAACACCACGCAGCGCTTGAAGTCGCTGCGGCCCAGCTCGGCACAAGCGCTCAGCAGGCCTGGCGGCGGCGCGTCTTCGTCGAAGTACAGCTCGCTGTAGCACTCGTCGGCGGCAATCACGAAGTCGTGCTCGTCGGCCAGGGCGATCAGCTTCTTCAGGGTGTCCATCGGCACCAGCGCACCGGTCGGGTTGCCCGGCGAGCACAGGAACAGGATCTGGCAGCGCTTCCACACCTCGGCCGGCACGGCGTCAAAGTCCGGGTTGAAGCCGTTGTCTTCCAGGCAGGGCAGGTAATGCGGGGTGGCGCCGGCCAGCAGGGCGGCGCCTTCGTAGATCTGGTAGAACGGGTTGGGGCTGACCACCAGGCCGTCATCGGCACGGTTGACCACGGCCTGGGTGAAAGCGAACAGCGCCTCACGGGTGCCATTGACCGGCAGGATGTGGCGGTCGGCGTCGAGCCAGCCGGCCGGCACGCCGAAGCGGCGCTCGCACCAGTCGCCGATGGCCTGGCGCAACGCCGGCAGGCCGAGGGTGCTCGGGTACACCGCCAGCTTGTCGAGGTTGTCGGCCATGGCCTGGGCGACGAACGCCGGCGATTCATGCTTCGGTTCACCGATCGACAGGGCAATGGCGCGTTTGTCCGCCGCCGGCTTCACAGTGCCCAGCAGGGCGCGCAGTTTCTCGAACGGGTAGGGCTGAAGCTGGGTCAAGGCATGGTTCATCGGCAGGAGGTCTCGTCAATCGTCTAATCGTTAAAAAGTCACGCGGGTCGGGTTGGCATCACTGGCCTGGCCGGCCTGCAGCTGCTGCACGATGGCTTCCTGCAGGCGGCTGCACAGCTGCGGGTCGGACAGCGGCTGGTTGTCGGCATCGGTGATGAAGAAAACGTCTTCCACCCGCTCGCCGAGGGTGGCGATCTTGGCGTTCTGCAGCGACAGGTCGAATTCCAGGAAGATCCGCCCGAGCCGTGCCAGCAGGCCGGGGCGGTCTGGCGCGGTGATCTCGAGGATGGTCACCGGGCGCTGTGCGTCGTTGAGGATGGTCACCTGCGGCGGGAAGTTGAAGTGCTTGAGCTGGCGCGGCACCCGGCGCTGGATGATGGTCGGGTAGTCCTCGGGGTTGCGCAGCGCTTCGGTCAGGCCGTCGCGGATCTGCTTGACCCGCTGCGGGTTGTCGCCGATCGAGCCGCCATCGTTGTCGAGCACGATGTAGGTGTCGAGGGTGAACTGGCTGCTCGAAGTGATGATCCGCGCGTCATGGATGTTCAGGTTCAGCTGCGACATGGCGGCCACGGTCACGGCAAAGAAGTCGTGCTGGTCGGGCGCGTAGATGAAGATCTGCGTACCGCCTTCGAACTCGCGCTGGGTGGTTTCCTTGATCAGCACCAGCGGCCCGCCATCGGCCGGTTGCTGCAGGATGGCGTCGCTGTGCCAGGCCACATCGGCGGCGTTGTGCTTGAGGAAGTAGTCATCGCCCAGCTGCGACCATAACTGCTCGACATCGTCCGGGTCGGTACCCTCGCGCACCAGGATGTCCAGCGCGGCCGACTGGGTCTGGCGGATCTGTTCCTCACGGTCCAACGGGTTTTCCAGGCCACGGCGCAGGGCGCGCTTGGTCTCGGTGTAGAGCTGGCGCAGCAGGCTGGCGCGCCAGGAGTTCCACAGGCTGGGGTTGGTGGCGTTGATGTCGGCCACGGTCAGCACATACAGGTAGTCCAGACGCGTCTCGTCGCCCACGTGCAAGGCGAAATCGTTGATCACCTGCGGATCGGACAGGTCCTTGCGCTGGGCGGTGGTCGACATCACCAGGTGGTTCTGCACCAGCCAGACGATCAACCGGCTGTCCCAGGCCGGCAACTGGTGGCGTTCGCAGAACTTCTGCGCATCCACCGCACCGATCTCGGAGTGATCGCCCTGGCGACCTTTGCCGATGTCGTGGTACAGGCCCGCCAGGTAGATCAGCTCGGGCTTGGGCAGGCGGCCCATGAGCTTGCTGGCCAGGGGGAATTTCTCCGATACCGGCGTGTACTGCAGCTTGCGCAGGTGCTTGATGAGGTTGAGGGTGTGCGCATCGACCGTGTAGATGTGGAACAGGTCGTGCTGCATTTGCCCGACGATCAGGCCGAATTCCGGCAGGTAGCGGCCAAGGATGCCGTAGCGGTTCATCCGCCGCAGGTTGCGGTGGATACCGATTTCGCACTTGAACAGCTCGATGAACAGGCTGGTATTGCGGATATCGTTGCGGAAGGTGTCGTCGATCAGGTGCCGATGTTCGCGCAGCAGGCGCACGGTATCGGCACGCACGCCCTTGATCTCCGGATGCTGAGCCATCAGCACGAAGATCTCCATCATGGCGAACGGGGTACGCCTGAACACGTTCGGCCTGACCGCTTCGATGTAACCGTCATGCAGGCGGAAGCGCGCGTTCAGCGGCTGGGTGGTGCCGCTGCCATCATCGGCGAGGATGACTTCTTCGAAGTGCTGGATGATCAGGTCGCACAGCTGGCTGATGCTCATCACCACCCGGTAGTACTGCTGCATGAACTGTTCGATGGCGCGCTTGGGGTTGTCGTCGCTGTAGCCGAGCAGTGCAGCGATGCTGCGCTGGTGGTCGAACAGCAGGCGGTCCTCGGCGCGACCGGCGAGCATGTGCAGGGCATAGCGCACTTTCCACAGGAAGTCCTGGGACGAGGCCAGCAGTTCGTTCTCGCTTTCCAGCAGGAAGCCTTCGCCGGCCAGGGCATGCAGGTTCAGCGTGCCGTACTGGCGGCGGGCGACCCAGAGCACCGTCTGGATGTCGCGCAAGCCACCGGGCGAGCCCTTGACGTTGGGCTCGAGGTTGTACTCGGTGTCGTTGTACTTGTGGTGGCGGGCCTTGAGTTCGGCACGCTTGGCCAGGAAGAAATCCTTGCTCGGCCACATGTAGCCGGTGCTGGTCACCTCGAGCATGCGCTGGCGCAAGTCTTCGGGGCCGGCGATGGTCCGGCTTTCCATCAGGTTGGTGATTACCGTCAGGTCGGCGCGGGCCTGCTCGGCGCATTCGTCGACGGTACGCACGCTCTGGCCGACCTCCAGACCGATGTCCCAGAGCAGGGTGAGGAAGCGCTCGATGGCCTCCCGGTACTGTTCATGCTCGGCGGCCCCGAGCAGGATCAGCAGGTCGATGTCCGAGTGCGGGTGCAGCTCGCCGCGGCCATAGCCGCCGACCGCCACCAGCGCGATACCGCTCGGGTCGCCCCAGTCGAACTGGTTCCAGGCCTGTTGCAGGATGTTGTCCACGAGCCAGGCGCGGGCTTCGATCAGCGGGCGGATTTCGCAGCCCGAACGAAAGCGCTTGTCGAGCACCTCGCCGGCCTGGCGGATGGCTTTCTTGAAGGCGGCGATGGGGCTCGCCTTGAGGGCCAGTTCCGCCTGGAACTGGCCACGGTCGAACAGCTCGGGATCCACCTGGGGCATCGCGTCGCGTTCCTGTCTTTAGGTTGCCTTGGGTATCAGGCCGAGGTGCGCGGGATGGTGTCGTCCTTGCGCAGGGTGAATATCTCGTAACCGGTAGCCGTCACCACCAGGGTATGTTCCCACTGGGCCGAGAGCTTGCGGTCTTTGGTGATGGCCGTCCAGCCGTCGCCCAGCACCTTGGTGTCGGCCTTGCCCTGGTTGATCATCGGCTCGATGGTGAAGGTCATGCCTTCCTTGAGCTCCATGCCGGTGCCAGCGCGGCCGTAGTGGAGGATCTGCGGCTCTTCATGAAACACCTTGCCGATGCCGTGGCCGCAGAACTCGCGCACCACCGAGAAACCATTCTTCTCGGCGTGCTTCTGGATCACTTCACCGATATCGCCCAGGCGGCAGCCCGGCTTGACCAGTTCGATGGCCTTGTACATGCATTCCTGGGTGACCTTGGACAGGCGCTCGGCCCAGACTGGCACGGTGCCGACGTGGAACATGCGGCTGGTGTCGCCGTGGTAGCCGTCCTTGATCACGGTGACGTCGATGTTGAGCGTGTCCCCGTCCTTGAGCGGCTTGTCGTTGGGGATGCCGTGGCAGACCACATGGTTGATCGAGGTGCAGATCGACTTCGGGTAGCCCTTGTAGTTGAGGGGCGCCGGGATGGCCTGCTGGACGTTGACGATGTAGTCGTGGCACAGGCGGTCGAGCGCTTCGGTGGTGACACCGGGCTTGACGTGTTCTTCGATCATTTCCAGCACTTCGGCGGCCAGGCGGCCGGCGATGCGCATCTTCTCGATGTCTTCTGCAGTCTTGATGGTGACGGTCATTACAGGCTCTCTACGGCGCCGCAGACGGCGCTAACAAACGGGAAAGGCCGGATTCTAGCAGAGCAGGGCGGCATTCTGTCGGGATAAAGGCGGTCATGCTGCTGTCTATAAGGAGGCATTCTGGCCTGTTTGGCAGGGTGCTGCAAAAACTGCTGACGGACGCAACCTGATCCGGGTTCCGTTCGCTCGCGGTCTGTGGTATAAAATGCGCCGCTTTCGGGGACGACCCCGTCAGCTCCAAACCCACACACGTGTCGACACGATGGCCTGGGTGCCCCGATTCTCCGGAAGCGTGGGTTGGTCATTGGGATACGTGGAGGCCCAACCCGACTTATCAAGGAACTATCATGTCCCAAGTCAACATGCGCGATATGCTGAAGGCCGGTGTGCACTTCGGCCACCAGACCCGTTACTGGAACCCGAAAATGGGCAAGTACATTTTCGGCGCGCGTAACAAGATTCACATCATCAACCTGGAAAAAACCCTGCCGATGTTCAACGACGCTCTGTCGTTCGTAGAGCGCCTGGCCCAGGGCAAGAACAAGATCCTGTTCGTCGGCACCAAGCGTTCCGCCGGCAAGATCGTTGCCGAGCAAGCTGCTCGCGCAGGTTCGCCATACGTTGATCACCGTTGGTTGGGCGGCATGCTGACCAACTACAAGACCATCCGTGCTTCGATCAAGCGTCTGCGCGACCTGGAAACCCAGGCCGAAGATGGCACCTTCGCCAAGCTGACCAAGAAAGAAGCCCTGATGCGTTCGCGCGATCTGGAAAAGCTGGACCGCAGCCTGGGTGGTATCAAGGACATGGGCGGTCTGCCTGATGCCCTGTTCGTGATCGACGTTGACCACGAGCGCATTGCTATCACCGAAGCCAACAAGCTGGGCATCCCGGTTATCGGCGTTGTCGATACCAACAGCAGCCCAGAAGGCGTTGACTTCGTTATCCCAGGTAACGATGACGCCATCCGCGCTATCGAGCTGTACATGACTTCGATGGCTGACGCCGTCATCCGCGGCCGCAACAACGTTGCCGGCGGTACTGAAGTCTACGCTGAAGAAGCGGCTGCACCTGCTGCTGAGTAATAGGCGCTAGCGTCTACTTGGCACGCGAAAAGGGGGCTCTGCCCCCTTTTTGCCACCTTGAAATCCTGCTGTCAGCAACGGCCCCGCATGATGGGCGAGCTGATATAAAGGCAGCGATTTGCAGAATTTAACGCCCGTGACGAGCGGGTGGAATGGTTGAAAAACTTTCCAAGAGGATTTTGAAATGGCAGCAATTACTGCAGCGCTGGTCAAAGAACTGCGCGAGCGTACCGGCGAAGGCATGATGGATTGCAAGAAGGCCCTGGAAAAGGCCGGCGGCGACATCGAAAAAGCCATTGACGACATGCGTGCCTCGGGCGCCATCAAGGCCGCCAAGAAGGCTGGCAACGTCGCTGCTGAAGGCGCTATCGCCGTCAAGACCGACGGCAAAGCCGCCGTCCTGCTGGAAGTGAACTCGCAGACCGACTTCCTGGCCCTGCAAGACGACTTCAAGAACTTCGTGGCCGAAAGCCTGGAAGAAGCTTTCGCTCAGAAGCTGACCGACGCCGCTCCCCTGGTTGCCTCGCGTGAAGCAGCTCGTGAAGCCCTGGTCGCCAAGTGCGGCGAGAACGTCAACATCCGTCGCCTGGTGCGCGTTGAAGGTGATGTTGTCGGTGCCTACCTGCACGGCAACAAGATCGGCGCTGCCGTTGTTCTGAAAGGCGGCGACGTCGAGCTGGCCAAGAACATCGCCATGCACGTTGCAGCTTCGAACCCGGAGTTCCTGGATTCGTCGGAAATCTCCGCTGAAGCCATCGAGCGCGAGAAGAACGTCTTCCTGCAGCTGAACGCCGACAAGATCGCTGGCAAGCCGGAAAACATCGTTGAAAACATGATCAACGGTCGTATCACCAAGTTCAAGGCCGAAGCCTCGCTGAAAGAGCAAGCTTTCGTCATGAACCCAGAAGTCAAGGTTGGCGAGCTGGCCAAGAAAGCCGGTGCTGAAATCGTTTCCTTCACCTACTTCAAGGTTGGCGAAGGCATCGAGAAGCCAGTCGACAACTTCGCTGAAGAAGTTGCCGCTCAGGTAGCTGCTGCCAAGCAGTAAGACAGCCCCGTCTGTCGCCCCAAAGAGGCTGCCCGCTCACGCGCGCAGCCTCTTTGTCAAAACGGCGAAGGGTTTACAGGGCCCGACGCCGCTGGCACCAAAACGGTGCCACGCTACAGTTAGCAAGCCGAAAACGGCTCGCACGAATTTTCTAAAAGTACGCCGCAGGAGAGACTCGCAATGGCTCAGCAGGTGAGTGGTCGCCAACCTCGCTATAAACGCATTTTGCTCAAACTTAGCGGCGAGGCCCTGATGGGCTCGGAAGACTTCGGCATCGATCCGAAGGTGCTGGATCGCATGGCCCTTGAAGTCGGCCAGCTGGTGGGGATCGGTGTCCAGGTCGGCCTGGTGATCGGTGGTGGCAACCTGTTCCGCGGCGCAGCGCTCAGCGCAGCCGGCATGGACCGTGTCACCGGCGACCACATGGGGATGCTGGCCACTGTCATGAACGGCCTGGCCATGCGCGATGCGCTGGAGCGTTCGAACATCCCGGCGCTGGTCATGTCGGCCATTTCCATGGTTGGCGTCACCGATCATTACGATCGTCGCAAAGCTATTCGCCACCTCAACTCCGGGGATGTGGTAATTTTCTCTGCCGGTACCGGCAACCCGTTCTTCACCACCGACTCAGCAGCCTGCCTGCGCGCCATCGAAATCGATGCCGACGTGGTGCTGAAGGCGACCAAGGTCGATGGCGTGTACACTGCCGACCCATTCAAGGATCCGCATGCCGAGAAGTTCGATCACCTGACCTATGACGAGGTCCTGGATCGCAAGCTGGGTGTGATGGACCTGACCGCAATCTGCCTGTGCCGTGACCACAAGATGCCATTGCGGGTATTCAACATGAACAAGCCTGGCGCCCTGCTGAACATCGTGGTGGGTGGCGCTGAAGGTACTCTGATCGAGGAAGGCCAAGCATGATCAACGACATCAAGAAAGACGCGCAGGAGCGCATGGGCAAATCCATCGAAGCCCTGGCTCGCAACCTGGCGGCGATCCGTACCGGTCGCGCCCACCCAAGCATCCTGGACAGCGTCAAGGTCACGGCCTGGGGTAGCGAGATGCCGCTGAACCAGGTGGCTGCGATCACCGTCGAAGATGCCCGCACCCTGAAGATCGTCGCTCACGACAAGAACCTCAGCGCTGCCATCGAGAAAGCCATCCTGACCTCCGACCTGGGCCTGAACCCCTCCAGCGCCGGTACCACCATCCGTGTACCGATGCCGGCCCTGACCGAAGAGACCCGCAAGGGCTACACCAAGCAGGCCAGCAGCGTTGCCGAAGATGCCAAGGTGGCTGTGCGTAACGTGCGCCGCGATGCCCTGGGTGATCTGAAGAAGCTGACCAAGGACAAGGAAATCAGCGAAGACGAAGAGCGTCGCGCCGCTGACGAGATCCAGAAGCTGACCGACAAGTTCATTGCTGAAGTCGATGCCGCTTACAAAGCCAAGGAAAAGGACCTGATGGCCGTTTAAGGCCGAGGTTTTTTAATGGAAAAGTCCAAGTTGGCGGCACCGTCATCGGTGCCGCGTCATGTCGCGATCATCATGGATGGCAACAACCGCTGGGCGAAGAAGCGCCTGCTGCCCGGCGTCGCCGGGCACAAGGCTGGCGTCGACGCGGTGCGCGCAGTCATCGAGGTGTGCGCCGAATCCGGGGTCGAAGTGCTGACCCTGTTCGCCTTCTCCAGTGAAAACTGGCAGCGCCCGGCCGAAGAGGTCGGTGCGTTGATGGAGCTGTTTTTCTCGGCCTTGCGCCGTGAGGCCCGGCGCCTCAACGAGAACAACATCAGCCTGCGCATCATCGGTGACCGTTCGCGATTCCACCCCGAGCTGCAGGCTGCCATGCGCGAAGCCGAGGCGCTGACAGCGGGCAGTAACCGCTTCATTCTGCAGATCGCCGCCAATTACGGCGGCCAGTGGGATATCGCCCAGGCCGCCCAACGCCTGGCGCGTGAGGTTCAGGCCGGCCATTTGCGCCCGGACGACATCACCCCTGGCCTGCTGCAGACCTGCCTGGCCACAGGCGAGCTGCCATTGCCCGACCTGTGCATCCGTACCGGTGGCGAGCATCGCATCAGCAACTTCCTGCTGTGGCAACTGGCCTATGCCGAATTGTATTTCTCCGACCTCTACTGGCCGGATTTCAAACACGAGGCCATGCGCAAAGCCCTGGCCGATTTCGCTTCGCGCCAGCGCCGCTTCGGTAAGACCAGCGAGCAGGTCGAGGCTGGAGCTCGTGCTTAATGCTTAAACAACGCATCATTACCGCGCTGATCCTGTTGCCGGTCGCGCTGGGTGGTTTCTTCCTGCTCAACGGCGGGGACTTCGCCCTGTTCATCGGCTTCGTGGTGACCCTCGGTGCCTGGGAGTGGGCGCGTCTGGCCGGGCTAGTGGCTCAGCCATTGCGCATCGCCTACGCCGCTGTGGTCGCCGGAGCGCTGATGCTGCTCCATCTCATGCCGGACCTGGCACCATGGGTGCTTGGCGCTTCGGTCATCTGGTGGGCGCTGGCCACCTGGTTGGTGCTCACCTATCCACGCAGCAGCGAACTGTGGGCCAGTGCAGCCTGCAAGCTGCTGATCGGCTTGCTGATCCTGTTGCCGGCATGGCAAGGGCTGATCCTGCTCAAGCATTGGCAGCTCGGCAACTGGCTGATCCTGTCGGTCATGGTGCTGGTCTGGGCAGCTGATGTCGGTGCCTATTTCTCCGGTCGTGCATTTGGCAAGCGCAAGCTGGCGCCGCAAGTGAGCCCGGGCAAGAGCTGGGAAGGTGTCTATGGTGGCATGGCGGTCAGCCTGGTGATCACCCTGGTGGTGGGCATCAGCCGTGACTGGGGCTTCGGCCAGCTTCTGCTAGGCCTGCTGGGTGCTGCGCTGGTGGTCATGTCGTCGGTGATCGGTGACCTGACCGAGAGCATGTTCAAGCGTCGGGCCGGCATCAAGGACAGCAGTAACCTGCTGCCTGGCCATGGTGGGGTGCTGGATCGCATCGACAGCCTGACCGCAGCGATCCCGATCTTCGCCGTGCTGCTGTGGGCTGCCGAATGGGGTGTGATGTGAGTCGCACGCAGCGTATTACTGTGCTGGGTGCGACCGGCTCGATCGGTCTCAATACCCTTGATGTGATTGCGCGGCACCCCGAACGCTACCAGGTGTTCGCGCTCAGCGGCTATTCGCGCATCGACGAGCTGCTGGCCCTGTGCGTTCGGCACCACCCGGTCTATGCCGTGGTGCCCGATGACGAAGGCGCTGCGCGCCTGCGTGATGGTCTGGTGGGTGCCGGCTGCGCTACCCAGGTGTTGGTAGGGGAGGCAGGTCTGTGCGAGGTCGCGGCAGCCCCTGACGTGGATGCGGTGATGGCTGCCATCGTTGGCGCCGCTGGCCTGCGTCCGACCCTGGCCGCCGTTGAAGCGGGCAAGAAGGTGTTGCTGGCCAACAAGGAGGCGCTGGTGATGTCCGGCGCGCTGTTCATGGACGCGGTGCGGCGCAGTGGCGCCGTGCTGCTGCCGATCGACAGCGAGCACAATGCGATCTTCCAGTGCCTGCCGGGCGATTATGCTCGCGGCCTGAGCCAGGTCGGCGTGCGTCGTATCCTGCTGACCGCCTCGGGTGGGCCGTTCCGCGAGACGCCGCAGGCGGCCTTGGTCGATGTCACTCCGGAACAGGCCTGTGCTCATCCCAACTGGTCGATGGGGCGGAAGATTTCCGTGGACTCGGCCAGCATGATGAACAAGGGCCTGGAGCTGATCGAGGCCTGCTGGTTATTCGATGCGGCGCCGGCCAAGGTCGAGGTGGTCGTGCATCCGCAAAGCGTGATCCATTCGCTGGTCGACTACATCGACGGTTCGGTGCTGGCCCAGTTGGGCAATCCGGACATGCGCACCCCCATCGCGAATGCCTTGGCCTGGCCGGAGCGTATCGATTCCGGGGTTGCCCCGCTGGACCTGTTCGCCATCGCCCGTCTGGACTTCCAGGCGCCGGACGAACAACGCTTCCCTTGCCTGCGCCTGGCGCGCGAGGCGGCCGAAGCCGGTAACAGTGCGCCTGCGGTGCTCAACGCGGCCAACGAGGTCGCGGTCGAGGCATTTCTCCAGCGGCGTATCCGCTTCCCTGAGATCGCGGGTATGATCGAGCAAGTGCTTGATCAGGAACCTGTGGTGCCGCTGCCATCGCTGGAGGCCGTTTTCGCTGCCGACCAGCGTGCCCGAGAACTGGCCCGTGAGTGGCTGAGGCGTCACGGTCGTTGAGGCCTGGCGCGCTACCAGGGTTCTGCTGAACGTCATTCGGAGATAGATATGACTGCGCTCTACATGATTGTCGGCACCCTGGTGGCCCTGGGTGTACTGGTCACATTCCACGAGTTTGGCCACTTCTGGGTCGCACGGCGTTGCGGGGTCAAGGTGCTGCGCTTCTCCGTCGGCTTCGGCATGCCATTGCTGCGCTGGCATGACCGCCAGGGCACCGAGTTCGTGGTGGCGGCGATTCCGCTGGGTGGCTACGTCAAGATGCTCGACGAGCGTGAGGGCGAAGTGCCTCCGGCGCTTGCCGATCAAGCGTTCAACCGCAAGTCGGTGCGTCAGCGCATCGCCATCGTAGCCGCAGGCCCCGTCGCCAATTTCCTCCTGGCCATCGTCTTCTTCTGGCTGCTGGCCATGCTCGGTACCCAGCAGGTCCGCCCGGTGATCGGTGCGGTCGAGCCGGGGAGCCTGGCAGCATCGGCAGGCCTGGCTGCTGGTCAGGAAATTGTATCTATCGATGGCAAGGCGACCAGCGGTTGGTCGGCAGTCAATTTGCAGCTGGTTCGTCGCCTGGGTGAGAGTGGTGCCCTGCAGGTTGGGGTGCGCGACGATGGCGCCACCGCCGAGCGCCAGCTGCAGGTGAGGCTGGAGCATTGGCTCAAGGGTGTCGACGAGCCGGACCCTATTCAGTCCCTGGGCCTGCGCCCATGGCGGCCGGCGGTATCGCCCGTACTGGCCGAGATCGATCCGAAAGGCCCGGCTGCTGCCGCTGGCCTGAAGGCCGGCGACAAATTGCTCGCCCTCGACGGCGCGGCGCTCAGTGATTGGCAGCAGGTGGTAGACAGTGTTCGTGCGCGCCCTGATTCCCAGGTGGTGCTGCGAGTCGAGCGCGACGGCGCGGCCCTCGATGTGCCGGTCACGCTGGCTCACAAAGGCGAAGGCAAAGCGGCCGGTGGCTACCTCGGCGCGGGTGTGAAGGGCGCCGAATGGCCTGCCAGCATGCTTCGCGAAGTCAGCTATGGCCCGCTGGATGCCGTGGGCGAGGGGCTCTCGCGGACTTGGAACATGAGCGTCCTGACCCTCGAGTCGCTGAAGAAAATGCTGTTCGGTGAGCTCTCGGTAAAAAACTTGAGCGGACCGATAACCATTGCTAAAGTGGCGGGCGCTTCAGCCCAGTCCGGCGTGGGGGATTTCCTGAATTTCCTGGCCTACCTGAGCATAAGCCTGGGGGTTCTTAACCTGCTGCCCATTCCAGTACTGGATGGGGGGCATTTGCTGTTTTACCTGGTCGAGTGGGCGCGCGGTCGTCCATTGTCAGAACGGGTGCAAGGTTGGGGGGTCCAGATCGGTATCAGTTTGGTCGTAGGGGTGATGTTGCTCGCCCTGATCAACGATCTGGGTCGACTTTAAAAGCTTCGCTCAATTGCGAACCTGCCGTCACCATGCGGCGGGTTGTTTATTGCCAGTTGGAATAAAAGGACTTCATGAAACGTCTGCTGCTAACTGCGGTCATGTCCGCACTGATGATCGCTGAAGTTCACGCCGAGTCCTTCACTATCTCCGATATTCGTGTCAACGGCCTGCAGCGGGTGTCCGCCGGCAGCGTGTTCGGCGCCTTGCCACTCAACGTTGGCGACCAGGCTGACGACCGCCGCCTGGTGGATTCCACCCGTTCGCTGTTCAAGACCGGCTTCTTCCAGGACATCCAGCTGAACCGCGATGGCAACGTCCTGATCATCAACGTGGTCGAGCGCCCGTCGGTGTCCAGCATCGAGATCGAAGGCAACAAGGCGATCAGCACCGAAGACCTGATGAAGGGCCTGAAGCAGTCGGGCCTGGCCGAAGGCGAGATCTTCCAGCGCGCCACCCTCGAAGGCGTGCGCAACGAGCTGCAGCGCCAGTACGTGGCCCAGGGCCGCTACTCGGCCGAGGTCGACGCCGAAGTCGTGCCGCAGCCGCGCAACCGTGTGGCGCTGAAGATCAAGATCAACGAAGGTACCGTTGCCGCCATCCAGCACATCAACATCGTTGGCAACACCGTGTTCAGCGATGAAGAGCTGCAGCAGCTGTTCGAACTGAAGACCACCAACTGGCTATCGTTCTTCAAGAACGACGACAAGTACGCCCGCGAAAAGCTCTCCGGTGACCTGGAGCGCCTGCGTTCCTACTACCTGGACCGCGGCTACATCAATATGGACATCGCCTCCACCCAGGTGTCGATCACCCCGGACAAGAAGCACGTCTACATCACCGTAAACGTCAACGAAGGCGAGAAGTACACGGTTCGCGACGTGAAGCTGTCGGGTGACCTGAAGGTGCCGGAAGACCAGGTCAAGTCGCTGCTGCTGGTGCAGCCGGGCCAGGTGTTCTCGCGCAAGGTCATGACCACCACCTCCGAGCTGATCACCCGCCGCCTGGGCAACGAAGGCTACACCTTCGCCAACGTCAACGGCGTGCCGCAGCCGAACGACCAGGACCACACCGTCGACATCATGTTCGTGGTCGACCCGGGCAAGCGTGCCTACGTCAACCGCATCAACTACCGCGGTAACACCAAGACCGAAGACGAAGTGCTGCGCCGTGAAATGCGCCAGATGGAAGGTGGCTGGGCTTCGACTTACCTGATCGACCAGTCCAAGACCCGTCTTGAGCGCCTGGGCTTCTTCAAGGAAGTCAACGTCGAGACCCCGGCGGTGCCAGGCACCGACGACCAGGTCGACGTCAACTACAGCGTCGAAGAGCAAGCCTCCGGTTCGATCACCGCCAGCGTCGGTTTCGCCCAGAGCGCCGGCCTGATCCTCGGTGGTTCGATCAGCCAGAGCAACTTCCTCGGTACCGGTAACAAGGTATCCATCGGCCTGACCCGTTCGGAGTACCAGACCCGCTACAACTTCGGCTTCGTTGATCCCTACTTCACTGCCGACGGCGTGAGCCTGGGCTACAACGCCTTCTACCGCAGCACCGACTACAGCGACCTTGACGTCGACGTGGCCAGCTATGCGGTGGACAGCCTGGGTGCCGGTGTCAGCCTCGGTTACCCGATCAGCGAAACCTCGCGTCTGACCTACGGCCTGAGCGTTCAGCAGGACAAGATCAAGACCGGTAAGTACACCGTTGACGAGATCTTCGACTTCCTCAAGCAGGAAGGTG
Organism: Pseudomonas sp. NBRC 111130; assembly: GCF_001320485.1. NCBI lineage: Bacteria > Pseudomonadati > Pseudomonadota > Gammaproteobacteria > Pseudomonadales > Pseudomonadaceae > Pseudomonas > Pseudomonas sp. NBRC 111130. The sequence goes on along the minus strand of NZ_BCBG01000021.1, from coordinate 44,011 downwards.
ACAACTTCACCAACTTCAAGGCCTCGATCGGCTGGTCCGAGTCGACCCTGAACAAAGGTGTGCTGGCGACCCGTGGTCACTCCCAGAGCCTGACGCTCGAGAGCACCATTCCAGGCAGCGACCTGTCGTTCTACAAGCTCGACTACCGCGGCCAGCTGTTCAAGCCGATTACCAACGATTACACCCTGCGCCTGCATACCGAACTGGGCTATGGTGATGGCTACGGTAGCACCTCGGGCCTGCCGTTCTATGAAAACTACTACGCGGGTGGCTTCAACTCCGTGCGTGGTTTCAAAGACAGTACGCTGGGCCCGCGCAGTACGCCGAGCAAGGGGACCAACCCTGGTACCATCGCCGACCCGGATCAGGATCCATTGCCGTTCGGTGGTAACGTGCTCGTGCAAGGTGGTGTCGAGTTGCTGTTCCCGCTGCCGTTCGTCAAGGACCAGCGTTCCCTGCGTACCTCGGTATTCTGGGACGTGGGTAACGTGTTCGACACCAACTGCGGCAGCAAGCCGGATTGCGAGAAGGTGGGCTTCTCGGGCATGGCCAGTTCGGTCGGCCTGGGTGTCACCTGGATCACGGCCCTGGGCCCGTTGAGCTTCAGCCTGGCGATGCCGGTGAAGAAGCCGACCGATGCCGATACCCAGGTGTTCCAATTCTCTCTGGGCCAGACCTTCTAAGGTCGGCCCTTGCTTAACGACAACGGTTTTTCCAGGAGTGCATCGTGCGTAAATTGGCTCAACTGGCCGTAGTGGCCGCGGCGCTGGTCGCCACCCCGGCTTTCGCCGAAATGAAGATCGCCGTGCTGAACTATCAGATGGCCCTGCTCGAATCCGATGCCGCCAAGAAGTACGCGGTCGACGCCGAGAAGAAGTTCGGCCCGCAACTGACCAAGCTGAAGAGCCTGGAAAGCAGCGCCAAGGGCATCCAGGACCGCCTGATCAAGGGTGGCGACAAGATGCAGCAGCAGGAGCGTGAGCGTCTGGAGCTCGAATTCAAGCAGAAAGCCCGTGACTTCCAGTTCCAGTCCAAGGAACTGAACGAGGCCAAGGCCGTTGCTGACCGCGACATGCTCAAGCAGCTCAAGCCGAAGCTGGACGGCGCTGTCGAGGAAGTGATCAAGAAAGGCGGCTACGACCTGGTTCTCGAGCGCGGCGCGGTCATCGATGTCAAACCTCAGTACGACATCACCCGCCAAGTCATCGAGCGTATGAACCAAGCGCGTTGATATGACCGTGACCATGACGCTCGGCCAGCTGGCCGAGGCCCTCGGGGCCACACTGAAAGGCCCTGAAGCGCTGCAGATTACCGGGCTGGCTACCTTGCAGGAGGCTGGCCCCGGTCAATTGAGCTTCCTCGCCAACCCGCAATACCGCAAATACCTGGACAACTGCCAGGCCGCCGCGGTGCTGCTCAAGGCTGCGGACGCCGAAGGCTTCGCCGGCAATGCCCTGGTCGTGGCTGACCCGTACCTGGCTTATGCGCGTATCTCCCACCTGTTCGACCCCAAACCCAAGGCTGTGGCGGGTATTCATCCCAGCGCCGTGGTGGCGGAGGATGCCCAGGTGGATGCGAGCGCCAGTATCGGGCCGTTCGCGGTCATCGAAAGCGGTGCGCGCATCGGCGCCAACGTCAGCATCGGGGCGCATTGCTTCATCGGTGCGCGTTGCGTGGTCGGCGAAGGTGGCTGGCTGGCCCCGCGCGTCACGCTCTACCACGACGTGACCATTGGCAAGCGTGTGGTCATCCAGTCGGGCGCAGTGATCGGCGGTGAGGGCTTCGGCTTCGCCAACGAGAAGGGCATCTGGCGCAAGATCGCCCAGATTGGCGGGGTCACCATCGGCGATGACGTCGAGATCGGCGTCAACACCGCCGTAGACCGAGGCGCGCTGTCCGATACCCGGATCGGTGATGGGGTAAAACTCGACAACCAGATCCAGATCGCCCACAACGTGCAGATCGGTGATCACACGGCCATGGCTGCCTGTGTCGGCATCTCCGGCAGTGCGCGCATCGGCAAGCATTGCATGCTGGCGGGTGGTGTGGGCCTGGTGGGGCATATCGATATCTGCGATAACGTATTTGTTTCCGGAATGACCATGGTGACCCGCTCGATCACCGAACCTGGTTCCTATTCATCCGGCACGGCCATGCAGCCCCTGGCTGACTGGCGTAAGAGCGCGGCGCGCATTCGCCAGCTCGATGACATGGCCAAACGGCTCCAGCAGCTGGAAAAACGTGTCGATACCGTGACCTCAGGTGGCCAGCCGACATCAGAAGGCTGATACCATTTCCTGAGCAAGAGTGAACAGTCGCTAGCTGGCTCCTCTTTGGACTGCAAAAGGAGCGTGTGGTCAGCACCTGCGCTCCCTATTCTTATTACAGGCTTCCCCCCGAAATGATGGACATCAACGAGATTCGCGAATACCTGCCTCACCGCTACCCGTTCCTGCTGGTAGATCGCGTGACGGATCTGGACTTCGAGGCCCAGAGCATTCGTGCCTACAAGAATGTCAGCATCAACGAGCCGTTCTTCAATGGCCATTTTCCGGCACATCCGATCATGCCGGGCGTCCTGATCATCGAAGCCATGGCCCAGGCGGCCGGCATCCTTGGTTTCAAGATGCTCGATGCCAAGCCGGCCGATGGCACCCTGTACTACTTCGTGGGTTCCGACAAGCTGCGTTTCCGTCAGCCGGTGCTGCCGGGCGACCAGCTGGTGCTGGAAGCCAAGTTCCTCAGCCGCAAGAGCATGATCTGGAAGTTCGAATGCCGCGCCCTGGTCGACGGCAAGCCGGTGTGCTCGGCTGAGATCACCTGTGCGGAACGCTCCCTATGAGTTCGATTGATCCGCGGGCGATCATCGATCCCTCGGCCAAGCTGGCCGAGGGCGTCGAGGTTGGCCCGTGGTCGATCGTCGGCCCCGGCGTCGAAATCGGCGAGGGCACCGTCATTGGCCCCCATGTCGTGCTTAAAGGGCCGACCAGGATTGGCAAGCACAACCGGATCTACCAGTTTTCCTCGATTGGTGAAGACACCCCTGACCTCAAGTACAAGGGTGAGCCGACACGCTTGGTGATCGGTGATCACAATGTGATCCGCGAGGGGGTGACCATTCATCGTGGTACGGTCCAGGACCGTTCGGAAACTACCCTGGGCGATCACAACCTGATCATGGCCTATGCCCATATCGGCCATGACAGCGTCATCGGCAATCACTGCATCCTGGTCAACAATACCGCGCTGGCCGGGCATGTACACGTGGGTGATTGGGCGATCCTGTCCGGATTCACCCTGGTGCATCAATACTGCCACATCGGCGCCCATGCGTTCTCTGGCATGGGCACGGCGATCGGCAAGGATGTGCCGGCCTTCGTCACGGTGTTCGGCAGCCCTGCCGAAGCCCGCAGCATGAACTTCGAGGGCATGCGCCGCCGTGGTTTCAGCGACGAGGTCATCCATGCCTTGCGCCGTTCATACAAGATCGTCTACCGCCAGGGTCTGACCGTGGAAGAGGCGATCAAAGAGCTGGACGAACTGGCCGCCAAGCACGAACAGGTCGAGCTGTTCCGCCAGTCGATCGTGAATTCTGCCCGCGGCATCACCCGCTGACATGGCGCAGCTTTGCGTAGCCCTGGTCGCAGGTGAGGCCAGCGGCGATATCCTCGGTTCTGGTCTGATGCGCGCCCTCAAGGCGCGCCATCCCGATGTGCGTTTCATCGGTGTGGGCGGCCCGTTGATGGAGGCCGAAGGCCTTCAGTCTTACTTCCCCATGGAACGCCTGGCGGTCATGGGCCTGGTCGAAGTGCTGGGGCGCCTGCGTGAGTTGCTCAAGCGACGCAAGCTGCTGATCCAGACCTTGATCGGCGAAAAGCCCGATGTGTTCATCGGCATCGATGCCCCCGATTTCACTCTCAATATCGAACTGAAACTGCGTCAGGCCGGGATCAAGACCGTACATTACGTCAGCCCGTCGGTGTGGGCGTGGCGGCAGAAGCGCGTGCTGAAGATTCGCGAAGGTTGCGACCTGATGCTCACGCTGTTGCCCTTCGAAGCACGCTTCTACGAAGAGCAGGGCGTGCCGGTGCGGTTTGTCGGCCATCCGTTGGCCGACACCATTCCGTTGGCGGCAGACCGTCAGGCTGCGCGTAACGAACTGGGCCTCGCCGAAGGGCCGGTGGTGGCGTTGATGCCGGGCAGCCGTGGTGGAGAGGTCGGGCGTCTGGGCGCGCTGTTCCTCGACGCCGCCCAGCGCCTGCGCGAACGGGTGCCTGGCGTGCGCTTCGTGCTGCCTTGCGCCAACGCAGCGCGTCGTGCTCAGATCGAGCAGATGCTCGAAGGGCGCGATTTGCCGTTGACCTTGCTCGATGGCCAGTCGCACCGGGCCCTGGCTGCCTGCGACGCGGTGTTGATCGCTTCGGGTACCGCCACGCTGGAGGCGCTGTTGTACAAGCGGCCGATGGTTGTAGCCTACCGCCTGGCACCGTTGACCTACTGGATTCTCAAGCGTCTGGTGAAAAGTCCCTACGTGTCGCTGCCCAACCTGCTGGCCCAGCGTGAACTGGTGCCTGAGCTGCTGCAGGATGCCGCGACCAGCGAAGCCCTGGCCCAGGCCCTGGCGCCGCTGGTCACCGACGGTGCCCAGCAGACCGAACGCTTCGACGAGATTCACCGCACCCTGCGCCGCGACGCCTCCAACCAGGCTGCCGACGCAGTGCTGGCCCTGCTCAAGGACCGCTGACATGCAGATTGGACTGGACTTCAACCTGGTCGAAGACCTGGTCGCCGGCGTCGACGAAGTTGGCCGCGGCCCGCTGTGCGGTGCGGTGGTCACGGCGGCGGTGATCCTCGACCCGGCTCGGCCGATTCTTGGCCTGAACGATTCGAAGAAACTCACCGAAGCCAAGCGCGAGGCGCTGTTCGACGAGATCTGCGAAAAAGCCTTGAGCTTCTGCATCGCCCGCGCCGAAGTCGAGGAAATCGACCGCTTGAACATCCTCCATGCCACCATGCTGGCCATGCAGCGCGCGGTGGAAGGGTTGCATGTGACGCCGAAGCTGGCACTGATCGACGGTAACCGTTGCCCCAAGCTGGCGGTGCCGGCGTCGCCAGTGGTCAAAGGCGATAGCCAGGTGCCGGCAATCGCTGCCGCATCGATCCTGGCCAAGGTGACCCGGGACCGGGAGATGAGCGCATTCGAACTGATCTACCCGGGTTACGGCATTGGCGGGCATAAAGGCTATCCAACGCCTGTGCACCTCGAAGCCCTCGAGCGCCTTGGCCCGACGCCCATTCATCGGCGCTCGTTCGCCCCGGTGCGGGCCGCCTGGGAAGCCCGCGAAGGCATTATCGATTCTCTTATCTGATGAAAGGGGGCCGCGTTGCGGCCCTTCGCGGGCAAGCCCGCTCCCACAGGTACAGCGCTATTCCTGAGGGTTACTCTCTCCTGTGGGGCGTGCCCGCGAAGGGCCGCAACGCGGCCCCAAATTCCCCACTCAATTACGCTACAATCCCGCCCTTGTCGTTCAGCACTGCTACAGGACTATCCATGTCGGTTCCCTTCGTTCACCTGCGCGTCCACTCCGAATTCTCGCTGGTCGACGGCCTGGTGCGGATCAAGCCGCTGGCCAAGGCGCTGGCGGGCATGAACATGCCCGCGGTGGCGATCACCGACCAGAGCAACATGTGCTCGCTGGTCAAGTTCTACAAGACCGCCATGGGCGCCGGGATCAAGCCGATTTGCGGTGCCGACCTGTGGCTGGCCGGCAACGACCCGGAAGCTCCGTTGTCGCGTATCTGCTTCCTGGCCATGGACCCCAAGGGCTATCGCAACCTCACCGAATTGATCTCCCGTGGCTGGACCGAGGGCCAGCGCAACGGCCTGGTGATCCTCCAGCGTGAATGGATCGCGCCCGCGAGCGAGGGGCTGATTGCCCTGTCAGCCGGCAAGGAAGGCGATATCGGCATGGCCCTGATGAGTGGTCGCCAGGATGAAGCCGAAGCCTTGCTGCGCGACTGGATGGGCATGTTCCCGGAGCGCTTCTATGTCGAAGTGCAACGCACCAATCGTGCCGGCGACGAAGAATACGTGCACGCTGCCGTGGCCCTGGCCGATCAACTCGGCGCTCCACTGGTCGCCACCAACGACGTGCGCTTCATCAAGCAGTCCGACTTCGACGCCCACGAAACCCGCGTCTGCATCGGCGAGGGCTGGACTCTCGACGATCCGCGCCGGCCGCGTATCTACAGCGACCAGCAGTACCTGAAATCGGCCGAGGAAATGGCCGAGCTGTTCAGCGACTTGCCCGACGCCCTTGCCAACACTGTCGAAATCGCCAAACGCTGCAACATCCAGGTGCAGCTCGGCAAATATTTCCTGCCCGATTTCCCGACGCCGAACGGCATGGGTATCGACGATTACCTGCGGCACGTCTCCTACGAAGGCCTGGAAGAGCGCCTGGCGGTGCTGTGGCCGAAAGAGACCACACCGAATTACGAAGAGAAGCGCCAGGTCTACCTGGACCGCCTGAAGTTCGAACTGGACATCATCATCCAGATGGGCTTCCCCGGTTACTTCCTGATCGTTATGGACTTCATCAAGTGGGCCAAGAACAACGACGTGCCGGTTGGCCCGGGGCGGGGGTCGGGTGCCGGCTCGCTGGTAGCCTACGTGTTGAAGATCACCGACCTCGACCCGCTGGCCTACGACCTGCTGTTCGAGCGCTTCCTCAACCCTGAACGTATTTCCATGCCCGACTTCGACGTCGACTTCTGCATGGACGGCCGTGACCGGGTGATCGACTACGTGGCCGAAGCTTACGGCCGCAACGCCGTGAGCCAGATCATCACCTTCGGTACCATGGCCGCCAAGGCCGTGGTGCGCGACGTGGCGCGGGTGCAGGGCAAGTCCTACGGCCTCGCCGACCGCCTGTCGAAGATGATTCCGTTCGAAGTGGGCATGACCCTGGAGAAAGCCTACGAGCAGGAAGAAATCCTGCGCGACTTCCTCAAGGGCGACGAGGATGCCCGCGAGATCTGGGACATGGCGCTCAAGCTCGAAGGTGTCACCCGTGGTACCGGCAAGCACGCCGGTGGCGTGGTGATTGCCCCGACCAAGCTCACCGACTTTTCGCCGATCGCTTGTGACGAAGAAGGCGGCGGCCTGGTGACTCAGTTCGACAAGGATGATGTCGAGGCTGCCGGCCTGGTGAAGTTCGACTTCCTCGGCCTGCGGACGCTGACCATCATCAAGTGGGCGATGGAGATCATCAACCGCGAGCAGGCCAAGAAGAACCTGCCCAACGTCAATATCGACTTCATCCCGCTGGACGACCGCAAGACCTACGAGCTGCTGCAGAAAGCCGAGACCACGGCGGTGTTCCAGCTCGAATCCCGCGGCATGAAGGAGCTGATCAAGAAGCTCAAGCCCGACTGCCTGGAAGACCTCATCGCATTGGTGGCACTGTTCCGCCCGGGCCCGCTGCAGTCCGGCATGGTGGACGACTTCATCAACCGCAAGCACGGCCGCGCCGAGCTGGCCTACCCGCATTCCGACTACCAGTACGAAGGCCTCAAGCCGGTACTGGCACCGACCTACGGCATCATTCTGTATCAGGAACAGGTGATGCAGATTGCCCAGGTGATGGCAGGCTACACCCTCGGTGGCGCCGACATGCTGCGTCGAGCCATGGGTAAGAAAAAGCCGGAGGAGATGGCCAAGCAGCGCGGCGGCTTCATCGAAGGTTGCGTGGCCAACAACATCGATGCGGATCTGGCCGGTAACATCTTCGACCTGGTAGAGAAGTTCGCCGGGTACGGATTCAACAAGTCCCACTCCGCTGCCTATGGCCTGGTGTCGTACCAGACTGCCTGGCTGAAGACCCACTACCCCGCGCCGTTCATGGCTGCGGTACTCTCGGCGGACATGCACAACACCGACAAGGTGGTGGTGCTGGTCGAGGAAGTGCGCAGCATGAAACTGCGCCTCGATGCGCCGGACGTGAACTTCTCCGACTTCAAGTTCACCGTCAACGACGACGGGCGCATCGTCTACGGCCTGGGTGCGATCAAGGGCGTCGGCGAAGGCCCGGTGGAGGCCATCGTCGAGGCGCGTGCCCAGGGAGGCCCGTTCAAGGACCTGTTCGACTTCTGCGAGCGCATCGACCTCAAGCGGGTCAACAAGCGCACCCTCGATGCGCTGATCCGCAGTGGTGCGCTGGACCGCCTGGGCCCGTATTTCCATGACGAGATCAAGGCCTATCAGGCCAATATCGACCGCAATCGCGCGACCCTGCTGTCGGCACTGGGCGAAGCCATCAAGGCCGCCGAGCAGGCGGCGCATACCGCTGACAGCGGCCACGTCGACCTGTTCGGCGGCATGTTCGACGCGGCGGATGTCGATGTCTACGCCAACCACCGCAAGGTGCGCGAACTGACCCTCAAGGAACGCCTGAAGGGCGAAAAGGACACGCTGGGCCTGTACCTTACCGGCCACCCGATCGACGAATACGAGACCGAGATTCGCCGTTTCGCTCGCCAGCGCATCATCGACCTCAAGCCGTCGCGCGAGACCCAGACCATCGCCGGGATGATCATTGCGTTGCGGGTGATGAAGAACAAGAAAGGCGACAAGATGGGCTTCGTCACCCTCGATGACCGTTCCGGGCGCATCGAGGCCTCGCTGTTTGCCGACGCCTACATGGCGGCACAGTCCTTGCTCCAGACGGATGCGATGGTGGTGGTCGAGGGCGAGGTCAGCAACGATGACTTCTCTGGCGGCCTGCGCCTGCGGGTGAAGCAGGTGATGACCATGGAGGACGCACGCACCAAGCTGGCCGAAAGCCTGCGCCTGAAAGTGGCACACGAGGCGCTCAAGGGCGACCGCCTGAAGTGGCTGGGCGAACTGATCACCCGCCATCGTGGGGCTTGCCCGATCACGCTGGAGTACACCGGCTGCGATGCCAAGGCCATGTTGCAGTTCGGCGAGCAGTGGAAGATCGACCCGGCTGATGGCCTGATTCAGGCGCTGCGTGACCAGTTCGGGCGTGAGAACGTCTTCCTGCAATATCGTTGAATCGACGAAATTTAATCTCGACCTATATGCGCCTGATCCCTTAAGGTAGGGCGCCAAACGGATCAACCGGCCGGCCGCCTGGCCGTAGACCCAAGACGGATGACTATGAACCCGAATTTTCTCGATTTCGAACAGCCGATTGCCGACCTGCAAGCCAAGATCGAAGGCCTGCGCCTGGTAGGCAACGACAACTCGCTGAACATCAGCGATGAAATTGCCCGTCTGCAAGACAAGAGCAACACCCTGACCGAAAGCATCTTCGGCAACCTGACCAGCTGGCAGATCGCCCGCCTGGCCCGTCATCCACGTCGTCCATACACCCTGGACTACCTGGATCACATCTTCACCGAGTTCGAAGAACTGCACGGTGACCGCCACTTCTCCGACGACGCCGCGATCGTCGGTGGTACGGCGCGTCTGGACGGCAAGCCAGTCATGGTCATCGGCCACCAGAAAGGTCGCGAAGTGCGCGAGAAGGTGCGCCGCAACTTCGGCATGCCGCGCCCGGAGGGCTACCGCAAGGCCTGCCGCCTGATGGAAATGGCCGAGCGCTTCAAGATGCCGATCCTGACCTTCATCGACACCCCGGGCGCCTACCCGGGCATCGACGCCGAAGAGCGCAACCAGAGCGAGGCCATCGCCTGGAACCTGCGCGTCATGGCCCGCCTGAAGACCCCGATCATCGCCACGGTGATCGGTGAGGGTGGTTCCGGCGGTGCACTGGCCATTGGCGTGTGCGACCAGCTGAACATGCTGCAGTACTCCACCTACTCGGTGATCTCGCCGGAAGGCTGCGCCTCGATCCTGTGGAAGACTGCCGACAAGGCCGCCGACGCCGCTGAAGCCATGGGCATCACCGCTGAGCGCCTGAAGAGCCTGAACATTGTCGACAAGGTCATCCAGGAGCCGCTGGGCGGCGCCCACCGCGACCCGGTCAAGATGTCCGAAAGCATCCGCGCCGACCTGGTGCAGCAGCTGGACATGCTCGGCAAGCTCGATAACGATGCGCTGCTGGCCCGTCGTTACGAGCGCTTGATGAGCTACGGCCTCTGATATGCCCTGGGGGGCCGCTTCGCGGCCCTTTCGCGACACAAGGCCGCTCCTACATGGGTACGCGATCGCCTGTAGGAGCGGCCTTGTGTCGCGAAAGGGGTGCAAAGCACCCCCGGCAATCTCAAGCCAAGTGAGGCCCAGATGATCAACCTCACCCCTTGGCTCAACGCCCCCGCCTGGTACATCGCCTTCTCTGGCGGCCTCGATTCCACCGTCCTGCTGCATCTGCTGGCCAACCACGCCCGCAACCACGCATCCCCCCCGCTACGCGCCCTGCACATCCACCACGGCCTGCAATCCGCCGCCGACGCGTGGCCTGCCCACTGCCAGTCCATCTGCGACCAGCTCGGTATCGAGCTACAGGTCATCCACGTCCAGGTCACCTCCGGCGCCAGCCTCGAACAGGCCGCCCGTGATGCCCGCTATGCCGCCTTGGGGAAAGTCCTCGGTCCTGGCGACATCCTGTTCACTGCCCAGCACCGCGACGACCAGGCCGAGACCTTGCTCTTCCGCCTGCTGCGCGGTGCCGGCCTGCGTGGCCTGGCGGCGATGCCCGGGCAGCGCAGGCTAGGGCTGGGCAGCCTGGTCCGGCCGCTGCTGGCCACCGCGCGCCAGCAGCTGCATGACTACGCCCACGTCAATGAGCTGGTGTGGATCGAAGACCCGACGAACGTTGATACCGCCTTCGACCGCAACTATCTGCGCGCAGAGGTGTTTCCGCATTTGCACCAGCGTTGGCCACAGGCCAGCCAGAACTTCGCCCGTTGTGCGGAGCATCTGGGTGAGGCACTGGGCCTGCTCGACGAACTGGCGCAGGGCGATCTGGCCGAGGCCGGGGAGGGCGCTGCACCCGCCTGGGCAGCCTTGCCGTCACTCGACCTGGCGGCGCTCACCCGCTTGTCGCCTGCTCGGCAGCGCAATGCCCTGCAGCACTGGTTACGCCCGCGAACCCGCTTGCCCGATACCCGTCATTGGGCCGGCTGGGCCGATCTGCGCGATGCTGCGGCAGATGCGCAGCCGGTCTGGCGGCTGGCCGACGGTCGGTTGCTGCGTAGTCATGGCCGTATCTGGTGGTTGGGTGGTGACTGGCTGCAGCAACCCATGGGCGAGTACGCCTGGGCCGACCCTGGAACGGTCCTGGCATTACCGGGCAATGGCAGTGTGCGTCTTGATGTCACCGCGCCGCTGGGCGAACTGCGTATCGCCTACCGCCAGGGCGGCGAGGTACTGGACATCCCTGGCCGCGGCCGGCGCGACCTCAAGCGCCTGCTCAACGAGCTGCAGGTCCCGCACTTCGTGCGCCCGCGACTGCCGTTGCTATATTGTGGCGAGCGCCTGCTGGCGGTGGCCAATCTGCCTTCACTGGCGCAGGCCGATTGCCAGCTTCACTGGCAGCCGCCGACGAACGCGCAAGGTTTGAGCTGAAGGGTACATTCCGGTAGACTACCCTCCCTTCTTGATACAACTTCTGTGGCTTCCCCGGAAACACAGCAGTTGCCGATTACCAAGCAGTTTTTTGCTGGGCTGATTCTGGAAATGACGAGCGAGCTCCATGCCGGGGATACCCCTGGTCTGTACAGACGCGGCAGTTTTTCGAGATGCACTGTGATTGACGCAGGTGATCGGGGGCTTCGGCCTTCCTTCGCTTTCTCCGGCGGCGCTGGCCGCCTTAACGCAGACTTCTAGGGTTTTTCATGACGCGCTACATATTCGTCACGGGCGGTGTTGTTTCTTCATTGGGGAAAGGCATTGCCTCGGCATCCCTGGCGGCCATCCTGGAAGCGCGGGGCCTGAAGGTCACCATGCTCAAGCTGGATCCGTACATCAACGTCGACCCGGGCACCATGAGCCCGTTCCAGCATGGTGAGGTGTTCGTCACCCACGATGGCGCCGAAACCGACCTTGACCTGGGCCACTACGAGCGGTTCATCCGCACGACCATGACCCAGAACAACAACTTCACCACCGGTCGTATCTACGAGCACGTGCTGCGTAAAGAACGCCGTGGTGACTACCTGGGCGCAACCATCCAGGTCATCCCGCACATCACCGACGAAATCAAGCGTCGCATCATCAAGGGTGCCGGCGATGCCGACGTGGCCCTGGTGGAAATCGGCGGTACCGTGGGTGATATCGAGTCGCAACCGTTCCTCGAAGCGATCCGCCAGCTGCGTGTCGAAGTGGGTTCCAAGCGCGCCATGCTGATGCACCTGACCCTGGTCCCGTACATTGCCACCGCTGGCGAGACCAAGACCAAGCCGACCCAGCACTCGGTCAAGGAGCTGCGCTCCATCGGCCTGCAGCCTGACGTGCTGATCTGCCGTTCCGACCACCCGGTCGACGCATCGTCGCGCCGCAAGATCGCCCTCTTCACCAACGTCGAAGAGCGTGCGGTGATTTCGCTGGAAGACGTCGACACCATCTACAAGATCCCAGGCGTGCTGCACGCCCAGGGCCTGGACGACTTCGTCGTCGAGCGCTTTGGCCTGCAGTGCAACAGCGCCGACCTGTCCGAGTGGGACAAGGTGGTCGATGCCAAGCTCAACCCTGAGCAGGAAGTCACCATCGCCATGGTCGGCAAGTACATGGAGCTGCTGGATGCGTACAAGTCGCTGATCGAAGCGATGAGCCACGCCGGCATCACCAACCGTACCAAGGTCAACCTGCGCTACATCGATTCCGAAGACATCGAGAACCAGGGCACCGGCCTGCTCGAAGGCGCCGACGCCATCCTGGTACCGGGTGGTTTCGGCCTGCGCGGCGTGGAAGGCAAGATCACCGCCGTGCAGTACGCCCGTGAGAACAAGGTGCCGTACCTGGGGATCTGCCTGGGCATGCAGGTAGCCGTGATCGAGTTCGCCCGTAACGTGATGGGCTGGAAAGACGCCAACTCCACCGAGTTCGACCGCAACAGCGGCCACCCCGTGGTCGGCCTGATCACCGAGTGGGCTGATGCCACCGGTGCCGTCGAGACCCGTACCGAAGCCTCCGACCTGGGCGGCACCATGCGCCTGGGCGCGCAGGATTGCCAACTGGCTGCCGGCTCCAAGGTACACGACTGCTACGGCAAGGATGTGATCACCGAGCGTCACCGTCACCGTTACGAGGTCAACAACAACCTGCTGCCACAGCTGGTGGACGCTGGCCTGGTGGTTTCCGGTCGTTCCGAAGACGGCGCGCTGGTTGAAGTGGTCGAGTCCAAGGACCATCCATGGTTCGTTGCCTGCCAGTTCCACCCGGAGTTCACCTCCACCCCGCGTGACGGTCACCCACTGTTCAGCGGCTTCGTCAAGGCGGCCCTGGCGCAGAAGAACAAGGCCTGATTTTTTCAGGTCTTTGATGAGTTTTCCGACGGTTAAAGCCGCGCAAGGCTCATTTCTCGGGTAAAGTACGCCCCGATCTACCCCTGACCGCTCGGTCAGGGGTTGCTTCTGCCAGGCCTGCCTGCTGCGTCCCCGCCTGGTGCAAGGCAAGAATTCCCTACAGTTGCGTTGTTTTCGTCAATTCTGGAGTGCTTACAACAATGGCAAAAATCGTCGACATCAAAGGTCGTGAAGTTCTCGATTCGCGTGGCAACCCCACCGTGGAAGCCGATGTACTGCTCGACAACGGCATCATCGGCAGCGCTTGCGCGCCGTCCGGTGCTTCCACCGGCTCGCGCGAAGCGCTGGAGCTGCGTGATGGCGACAAGAGCCGTTACCTGGGCAAGGGCGTGCTGAAGGCCGTCGCCAACATCAACGGCCCGATCCGTGACCTGCTGCTGGGCAAGGATCCTTCCGACCAGAAAGCCCTGGACCGCGCCATGATCGAACTGGACGGTACCGAGAACAAGGCCAAGCTGGGCGCCAACGCCATTCTGGCCGTGTCCCTGGCTGCCGCCAAGGCCGCTGCACAGGATCAGGACCTGCCGCTGTACGCGCACATCGCCAACCTCAACGGCACCCCGGGCCAGTACTCGATGCCGGTTCCGATGATGAACATCATCAACGGTGGCGAACACGCCGACAACAACGTCGACATCCAGGAGTTCATGGTTCAGCCGGTTGGCGCCAAGACCTTCTCCGACGGCCTGCGCATGGGTACCGAAATCTTCCACCACCTCAAAGCCGTGCTGAAGGCCCGTGGCCTGAACACTGCCGTGGGTGACGAAGGTGGTTTCGCCCCTAACCTGGCGTCCAACGAAGACGCACTGGCTGCCATCGCCGAAGCGGTCGAGAAAGCCGGCTACAAGCTGGGCACCGACGTGACCCTGGCCCTGGACTGCGCGGCTTCCGAATTCTACGAAGACGGCAAGTACAACCTGTCCGGTGAAGGCAAGTCGTTCGACGCCGAAGGGTTCGCCGAGTACCTGAAAGGCCTGACCGAGCGCTTCCCGATCATCTCGATCGAAGACGGCCTGGACGAGTCCGACTGGGCTGGCTGGAAGATCCTGACCGACAAGATCGGTGCCAAGGTCCAGCTGGTCGGCGACGACCTGTTCGTGACCAACACCAAGATCCTCAAGGAAGGCATCGAGAAGGGCATCGGTAACTCGATCCTGATCAAGTTCAACCAGATCGGCTCGCTGACCGAAACCCTGGAAGCCATCCAGATGGCCAAGGCTGCCGGCTACACCGCGGTGATCTCGCACCGTTCCGGTGAAACCGAAGACTCGACCATTGCCGACCTGGCCGTGGGTACTGCTGCTGGCCAGATCAAGACTGGCTCGCTGTGCCGTTCCGACCGCGTCTCGAAGTACAACCAGCTGCTGCGCATCGAAGAGCAGCTGGGCGCCAAAGCGGTTTACCGTGGTCGTGCCGAGTTTCGCGGCTAAGCAAGAGATGGTAAAAAGACAGCTGCCGAGGTTGTCGGATCTTCCGTACTGAGCTTTCGTACGTAATCATCTGACGCTTCATGCGGGTTTCTGTCAACGAAGCCTGGCCTCGGCCAGGCTTCGTGCTATATGAGGCCCGTGTGCGGCGGTCTTTAACCTGGATACCTTGATGCGCAGTCCCTATTGGTTGTTCCTTGTCCTGCTCCTGCTGCTCGGTGGCCTGCAGTACCGCCTTTGGGTGGGTAACGGCAGCCTGGCGCAAGTGGCCGAGCTCAAGCAGCAGATCGACGAACAGCATGCCGAGAACGAACGGCTGCTGGAGCGTAACCGTGTGCTCGATGCCGAGGTGATGGAGTTGAAGAAAGGTATGGAGACCGTCGAAGAGCGGGCTCGTCATGAACTGGGAATGGTCAAAGAGGGCGAAACCCTCTTCCAGTTGCCGCAAAAATGACTGAAACACTGCCGGCCTTCTGGGCCGTGATTCCTGCAGCGGGCGTCGGTGCCCGCATGGCTGCCGACCGCCCCAAGCAATACCTGGAGCTGGCGGGGCAGACCCTTCTCGAGCACAGCCTCGACTGTTTTCTTGGCCACCCCTCGCTCAAGGGCGTGGTGGTCAGCATTGCCGAAGACGACCCTTACTGGCCAGGCCTGCGTTGTGCCAGCGACCCGCGTATCCAGCGGGCGGCGGGTGGTGACGAGCGTGCCGACTCGGTGCTCAATGCCTTGTTGCTGCTGCATGCCCAAGGGGCGTCGGACAACGATTGGGTGCTGGTGCACGATGCGGCGCGGCCGAACCTGGCGCGCAGCGACCTGGACAAGTTGCTGTCGGAACTGGCCGACGACCCGGTAGGCGGGCTGCTGGCGGTGCCGGCGCGCGACACCCTCAAGCGTGCCGATGCCAATGGGCGGGTGGCCGCGACGGTCGACCGCAGCACCATCTGGCAGGCCTATACGCCGCAGATGTTCCGCCTGGGTGCGCTGCATCGGGCCCTGGCCGAGAGCCTGGTTTCCGATGTGGTGGTGACCGATGAAGCGTCGGCCATCGAATGGTCGGGGCAGGCGCCGCGGCTGGTCGAAGGGCGCAGTGACAACATCAAGGTCACCCGGCCGGAAGACCTGGAATGGCTGCGCCAGCGCTGGGCCGGGCGGCGCTGAATCTTCAGATCGGTTCTGGCCTCTTCGCGGGCACGCCCGCTCCCACAGGGATTGCACAGAGTTCAGAACCGGTGCAGATCCTGTGGGAGCGGGCGTGCCCGCGAAGAGGGCGGTAAAGCCAGTACATCAGCCATGCCGATACTCCGGTAACCCCGCCAACCCTTCCTTCAGATAATCCACCAGCCGCCTGACCTTCGGTGACAGATGCCGCTGCTGCGGATACAGCGCCCACACCGCCGTATTCGGCGGCTGATGCCCTTCCAGCAACGATACCAGTGCGCCACTGTTCAAGTGCTCAAGCACGTAGTAGTCCGGCAACTGACACAACCCCATCCCCAGCAGCGCCGCATCCAGCACTGCCTGGCCGCTGTTGCAGCGCCAATTGCCCTGCACCCGCTGGCTGATCTCGCGGCCATCCTGCTGCAAGGCCCACAGGTCGGAACTGCCGATCAGGCAATTGTGCCGGGCCAGTTCCGACAGGCTGTGCGGCCGCCCGTAACGCTCCAGGTACGCTGGCGACGCGCACAAGTACATGCGCCGCGGTGCAAGGCGGGTGGCCACCAGCCGTGAGTCTGCCAGGCGGCCGAGGCGGATCGCCAGGTCCATGCCTTCGTGCAGCAGGTCCAGGGTACGGTTGCTCAGTTCCACTTCGACCCGCAGCTGCGGGTACAGCGCCATGAAACGCGTCACCAGCGGCACGATAAAACGCTCACCATAGGCTACCGCACAGGTCATGCGCAGCAGCCCCTTGGGTTCGCTGGCCAAGTCGCCCATGGCGCGCAGCGCTTCCTCGCGGCCGTCCTGCAGGCGCTGGCAATGCTGCAAAAAGGTCTGTCCGGCTTCACTCAGCGCCACCCGGCGAGTACTGCGGTACAGCAAGCGGGTCTGCAGGCGTTCTTCCAGGCGGGCGATCTGCCGGCTGATGTGCGACGACGACACGCCCAGGCGCTCGGCTGCCGCCGTGAACTGGCCCGACTCGGCCACGGCGACGAATTCGTCGATGCCTTCCCAACGGCTGCTCATGGATTATCCCTGTATGGCAATAATGTTTTGGCTTTGCCTGGATTATTCCCCAAAAGCGCCTGGATTACACTGCGGGACTGAACCGATCCTCTGTCTGGAGACCCTGTGATGATCAAGTCCCGTGCTGCCGTAGCCTTCGAGGCCAAGAAACCCCTGGAAATCGTCGAAGTCGACGTGGCCATGCCCAAGGCCGGCGAAGTGCTGCTGCGCGTGGTCGCCAGCGGTGTTTGCCACACCGACGCCTACACCTTGTCCGGCGCTGACCCGGAAGGCATCTTCCCGTCGATCCTGGGTCATGAAGGCGGTGCGATCGTCGAAGCAGTGGGCGAGGGCGTGACCTCGGTGGCGGTGGGCGATCACGTGATCCCGCTGTATACGCCCGAATGCGGCAAGTGCAAGTTCTGCCTCTCGGGCAAGACCAACCTGTGCCAGGCCATCCGTGCCACCCAGGGCAAGGGCTTGATGCCGGACGGCACCACTCGCTTCTCGTACAAAGGCCAGCAGCTGTTCCACTACATGGGCACCTCGACCTTCTCCGAGTACACCGTGCTTCCGGAAATTTCCGTGGCCAGGATCCAGAAGGAAGCGCCGCTGGAGAAGGTCTGCCTGCTCGGCTGCGGCGTCACCACCGGGATCGGCGCCGTGCTCAACACCGCCAAGGTCAAGCCCGGTGACACCGTGGCCATCTTCGGCCTCGGCGGCATCGGCCTGTCGGCAGTGATCGGCGCAGTCAAGGCCAAGGCCTCGCGCATCATCGCCATCGATATCAACCCGGCCAAGTTCGAGATCGCCCGCCAGCTGGGTGCCACCGACTGCATCAACCCGAAAGACTACGACCGCCCGATCCAGGAAGTGATCGTCGACCTTACCGACGGTGGCGTGGACTTCTCTTTCGAGTGCATCGGCAATGTGCAACTGATGCGCGCGGCCCTGGAATGCTGTCACAAGGGCTGGGGCGAGTCGGTGATCATCGGTGTCGCCGGTGCTGGCCAGGAAATCGCCACCCGTCCGTTCCAGCTGGTGACGGGCCGTGTCTGGCGTGGTTCGGCATTCGGCGGCGTACGTGGCCGCAGCGAACTGCCAAGCTACGTGGACATGGCCGAGAAGGGCGAGATCCCGCTGGACACCTTCATCACCCACACCATGGGCCTGGAAGACATCAACAAGGCCTTCGACCTGATGCACGAAGGCAAGAGCATCCGCAGCGTGATCCACTTCTGAGGTGAGCCATGAGCCTGGATAACATCTCCTGCCAGAAGAGCTTCGGCGGCTGGCACAAGCGTTACCGGCATCACTCCAAGGTGCTGGGCTGCGACATGGTGTTCGCCGTCTACCTGCCGCCGCAGGCCGAGCAGGGCGAGAAGCTGCCGGTGCTGTACTGGCTCAGCGGCCTCACCTGCACCGACGAGAACTTCATGCAGAAGGCCGGCGCCCAGCGCCTGGCTGCCGAGCTCGGCCTGATCATCGTCGCCCCCGACACCAGCCCGCGTGGCGAGCAGGTGCCAAGCGACCCTGAAGGCGCCTGGGACTTCGGCCTCGGCGCAGGGTTCTACCTCAATGCCACCCAGCAGCCTTGGGCGCAGCATTACCGCATGCACGACTATGTCGTGCAGGAGCTGCCGGCACTGATCGAGGCGCACTTCCCGGCGTCCGACCAGCGCAGCATCAGTGGCCACTCCATGGGTGGCCATGGCGCGCTGGTGTGTGCCTTGCGCAACCCAGGGCGCTATCGCTCGGTGTCGGCGTTCTCGCCGATCAGCAACCCGATGGATTGCCCGTGGGGCGAGAAGGCCTTCAGCCGCTACCTGGGCGAAGACCGCGCGCGCTGGCGCGAGTGGGATGCCAGTGTGCTGCTGGCGGAAACCGCTGCAGGCGAGTGCCCGCCGTTGCTGGTGGACCAGGGCGACCGTGACGACTTCCTCGAGAAGCAGCTCAAGCCTGAAACGCTGGAGCAGGCTGCACGCAAAGGTGGGCATGCGCTGACCCTGCGCCTGCAGCCTGGTTATGACCACAGCTACTACTTCATCGCCAGCTTCATCGATGAGCACCTGCGCCATCATGCGATGGCACTCGGACGGCTGTAGGAGCGGCCTTGTGTCGCGAATGGGCCGCAAAGCGGCCGCGGGATTTCGGCGCCACCGCTTCAGTCGCTGGGGTTGCTGCGCAGCCCTTTCGCGACGCAAGGCCGCTCCTACATGACGGCCCCAATAGCGGCCAAAGCAGGTAGAATCACGCCCTGACTCAATCAGGGCGTTTTTCTATGCGTATTGGCCACGGCTACGATGTGCACCGTTTCTGCGACGGTGATTTCATTACCCTGGGTGGGGTGCGTATCCCTCACAAATACGGCCTCCTGGCCCACTCCGACGGTGACGTGCTGCTGCACGCCTTGAGCGATGCCTTGCTCGGTGCTGCGGCGCTGGGCGACATCGGCAAGCACTTCCCGGATACCGACCCCCAATTCAAGGGCGCTGACAGCCGCGTGTTGCTGCGTCATGTGGTCGCTATCGTCAAGGCCAAGGGCTGGAAGGTCGGCAATGTCGACGCCACCATCGTCGCCCAGGCGCCGAAAATGGCTCCGCATATCGAAACCATGCGCCAGTTGATTGCCGAAGACCTGCAGGTCGAACTCGACCAGGTCAACGTCAAGGCCACCACCACCGAGAAGCTTGGTTTCACCGGTCGCGAGGAGGGCATCGCCGTGCATGCGGTCGCCCTGCTGCTGCCAGCATGACCGAACTGGACCTGCTGGGCCCGCGCGCGTCGGGTGAATCATTGGGCAGCGCAGTGCTCAAAGCCGTCGCCGAAGACTTCCAGGTCGACGAGGTGCTGGACATACCGCTGTCCGGCCAGGGCGAGCACCTGTGGCTGTGGGTAGAGAAGCGTGACCTCAACACCGAAGAAGCCGCGCGCCGCCTGGCCCGTGCTGCTGGCGTACCGGTACGTGCCATCAGCTATGCCGGCCTCAAGGACCGCCAGGCCCTGACCCGCCAGTGGTTCAGCCTGCACCTGCCGGGCAAGGCCGACCCGGACCTGTCGCGTGCCGAAGACGACAGCCTGCGCGTATTGAAGCAAGTGCGCCACCAGCGCAAGCTGCAGCGCGGCGCTCATTCGGCGAACGGCTTCACCCTGCGCCTGACCGCCCTGGCAGCCGACCACCAGGCCCTTGATGCACGCCTGCAACAGCTCAAGGTGCAGGGCGTACCGAACTACTTTGGCAGCCAGCGTTTCGGCTACGGCGGTGGCAATGTCCACGATGCTCAGGACTGGGCATCGCGCAAGGCCCTGCCAGAGCAGCGCAACGTGCGTTCGCGCCTGCTTTCGGCAGCACGCAGCTACGTGTTCAACCAGGTGCTGGCGGCGCGAGTCGCCGATGGCAGCTGGCAACGCGCTCAGGTCGGGGATCTGTTGGCATTCACCGACAGCCGTAGTTTCTTTCTGGCGGGTGAGCAGGAATGTTCTGATCCTCGCCTGGCAATACTTGACTTGCATCCCACCGGCCCGATGTGGGGAGAAGGGCCGTCGCCCGCAACCGGTGCGACTTTCGAGCGGGAAGCGGCGATCGGCGAGCAGCACCTGGCGCTATGCCAATGGCTGGCATATGCGGGCATGAGTCACGAACGGCGCATCCTGCGGCTCCCTATTGGCGGCCTGACGTGGCATTATCCCGAGCCTGATATCCTGCAACTGGAATTCGTCCTTCCGGCCGGATGCTTCGCCACCGTGGTGGTGCGCGAACTCGTCGATCTGGTGCCGGCAGGGCAGACGGACAGCCCATGCGTATTCTGATTTCGAATGACGACGGTGTTACGGCACCTGGCCTCGCCGCGCTCCACGGTGCGCTGGCGGATTATGCCGAGTGCGTGGTGATCGCCCCGGATCAAGACAAGAGCGGCGCCGGCAGTTCGCTGACGCTGGACCGGCCGCTGCACCCGCAGACCCTGTCCAACGGCTTCATCAGCCTCAACGGCACGCCGACCGACTGTGTGCACCTGGGGCTCAATGGGTTGTTGCCCGAGCCGGTTGATCTGGTGGTTTCGGGCATCAACCTGGGGGCCAACCTGGGTGATGACGTGATCTATTCCGGCACGGTGGCCGCCGCGCTGGAGGGCCGCTTCCTGGGCGGTACCTCGCTGGCGTTCTCGCTGTTGTCGCGCCAGCCCGACAACCTGCCGACTGCTGCCCACATCGCCCGGCGCCTGGTCGAGGCACTGCCACGCCTGCAATTGCCGCCGCGCACCGTGCTCAACGTCAACATCCCCAATCTGCCGCTGGAGCACATCCGCGGCATCCAGCTGACCCGCCTCGGCCATCGGGCGCGGGCGGCGGCACCGACCAAGGTCGTCAACCCGCGCGGCAAGGAAGGCTACTGGATCGCCGTGGCCGGCGATGCCGAGGACGGTGGGCCTGGCACCGATTTCCATGCGGTCATGCAAGGCTATGTGTCGATAACGCCCTTGCAGCTGGACCGCACGTTCAACGATGCCTTCGAACAGCTCGACGGCTGGCTGGAGGGCCTGCTCTGATGCGTGAACAGGACGATCTGCAGCGCCGTGGCGGTATCGGCATGACCTCTCAGCGCACCCGCGAGCGGCTGATCCAGCGCCTCTACGAGGAAGGCGTGTCGAACGCCAAGGTGCTCGAGGTGATTCGCCGTACCCCGCGCCATCTGTTCGTCGACGAGGCGCTGGCGCATCGGGCATATGAAGACACTGCGCTGCCGATCGGGCACAACCAGACCATCTCCCAGCCGTTCATGGTGGCGCACATGAGCGAGCTGCTGCTGGAAGCCGGGCCGTTAGACAAGGTGCTGGAGATCGGCACCGGTTCCGGCTATCAGACCGCGATCCTGGCCCAGCTGGTCGAGCGGGTGTTCTCGGTGGAACGGATCAAGGTGCTGCAGGATCGAGCCAAGGAGCGCCTGGTCGAACTCAACCTGCGTAACGTGGTGTTTCGCTGGGGGGATGGCTGTGACGGCTGGCAGGCGTTGGCGCCCTACAATGGCATCATCGTCACGGCGGTGGCGGCGGAAGTGCCGCAGGCGCTGCTCGATCAGCTGGCGCCGGGAGGGCGCATGGTGATCCCGGTAGGCCAGGCCGGTGAGGTGCAGCAGTTGATGCTGATCGTGCGCGAAGAGCACGGTTTCTCCCGTCGCGTCCTGGGCGCGGTCCGGTTCGTGCCGCTGCTCAACGGCCCACTGGCCTGAAGCGCCGGGAATATTTGCAGCAGCAACGAATTCTTGCGGCACGGCCCTGTCTATCTGGCGGGGCCAGAGCCCTGCCAATATCGTGTGGCTTGGTTATAATTGCAACAATATTGCATTTCTTTTCGTCTTATCGATTTTCGGCACCATGAGGGGAGCGCGGGTGGGGCACACAGTCATTCGGCAGCGCAAGGATCGGTCGGCTTTCAAGCTTCTGCTGATTGCACTGGCCATGGGCACCTTGCTGACAGGTTGCTCCAGCACCAGCAGCAGTTCCAGCGGTGCGCGCGTGGTCGATCGAAACGCTGCAGCGCCCAAGCGGCCGGCCGTGACGTCGGGGCAGTACGTGGTCAAGCCTGGCGATACGCTGTTCTCCATCGCCTTCCGCTATGGATGGGACTACAAGGAGCTGGCGGCACGTAACGGCATTGCCGCGCCTTACACCATTCGCCCGGGCCAGGCCATTCGTTTCAGCAGTGGCTCCTCCGGCAGCAGTACCGTGGTCTCCAGCCCGTCCTCATCGAGCCGGACAACGGTCATTCGTCGCCCTGCCGGGACACCTATCAGCCCCGCTGGAAACGGCGGAAAGTCGACGCCAACAACACCCGCCACGCCTGCTCCGGTGGTTACCACGGTGCCCGCCGCAGAGCGTGCGGTGGGGAACTGGACGTGGCCGGCCAATGGCGTGCTGATTGGAAAATTTGCTTCAAACGGTAGTTTGAATAAAGGCATTGATATCGCCGGTGATTTGGGACAGCCTGTTTTTGCTGCGTCTGATGGTACGGTGGTCTACGCCGGGAGTGGCTTGAGGGGCTACGGCGAACTGATCATCATCAAGCACAGCGACACCTACGTCAGTGCCTACGGTCACAACCGCAGGCTGTTGGTTCGGGAGGGGCAGCAGGTCAAAGCAGGGCAGTCGATTGCTGAAATGGGGTCTACGGGCACAGATCGGGTGAAGCTGCATTTCGAGATTCGCCGCCAGGGCAAACCCGTCGATCCGCTCCAGTTCCTGCCACGCCGTTGATCGTTGTACCCCGGCCTGTTCCTTGGATGTAGAGGGGACAGGCTCCTGCGATGCCAGGGAGACAGGCGCCGCAAGAGTCTGAGTTCGAACTCAGCAAAGGACTATAACAATGGCTCTCAGTAAAGAAGCGCCGGAGTTTGACATCGACGATGACGTCCTCCTCATGGAGACGGGCATCGTTTTGGAAACGGATGTGGTGTCAGACGAACCTGCTGTACCTTCGGTTCGGACCAGAGCGAAATCGGGCTCTTCGCTCAAGCAACACAAGTACATCGATTACAGCCGGGCGCTCGATGCCACCCAGCTGTATCTCAACGAGATCGGATTCTCGCCTCTGCTTTCGCCGGAAGAAGAAGTGCACTTTGCGCGCCTGTCGCAAAAGGGTGACCCTGCCGGCCGCAAGCGCATGATCGAAAGCAACCTGCGCCTCGTGGTGAAAATCGCCCGCCGTTACGTCAATCGTGGTCTGTCACTGCTCGACCTGATCGAGGAGGGCAACCTGGGCCTGATCCGCGCGGTGGAGAAGTTCGACCCGGAACGCGGCTTCCGCTTTTCGACCTACGCGACCTGGTGGATCCGTCAGACCATCGAGCGGGCGATCATGAACCAGACCCGCACCATCCGCCTGCCGATCCATGTGGTCAAGGAGCTCAACGTCTACCTGCGTGCCGCGCGGGAACTGACCCAGAAGCTCGACCACGAGCCTTCGCCCGAAGAAATCGCCACTCTGCTGGAAAAGCCGGTCGCCGAGGTCAAGCGCATGCTGGGCCTGAACGAGCGAGTGTCTTCGGTGGACGTGTCGCTCGGCCCGGACTCGGACAAGACCCTGCTCGATACGCTGACCGACGACCGCCCGACCGATCCGTGCGAATTGCTGCAGGATGACGACCTGTCGCAAAGCATCGATCAGTGGTTGGGTGAGCTGACCGACAAGCAGCGTGAGGTGGTGGTACGCCGCTTCGGCCTGCGTGGGCATGAGAGCAGCACCCTCGAAGATGTTGGCCTGGAGATCGGCCTGACCCGTGAACGCGTGCGGCAGATTCAGGTGGAGGGGCTTAAGCGCCTGCGGGAGATCCTTGAGAAGAACGGGCTTTCCAGCGAGTCGCTGTTCCAGTAAGACAGGTTTCACCGCATCTGTAGCGCCCCGATCACCTCGGGGCGTTTTTGTATTCAAGATTGAGCCAGCCTGTTCCGGCCTCTTTGCGGGTAAACCCGCTGCCACTGGTTTTGCAAAGTCTTCAGGTCTCGCACTCCCTTTGTGGGAGCGGGTTTACCCGCGAAGAGGCCGGGACAGACTGGCGGTAATCCGGAGCCGAGCACTATGTACGGCGCTACCCTTGATGCATGGCGTGTAAGCCTTTGCTTACTCTTTATGTAAGCCATCAGTGTAACTGCCAGTAAATCAAAGCCGTTTTCACATCAGGTTTTTTCGTAACCATCTGAAATTCATGAATTTTTTGGCTATGTGGAAATGTGTCCCCAGTAATATCCTGAGATATCTGGCAGTTGCCCGGCTTGGGGAACTCGCTAGTATTCGAACTGTGCACACGGACATGCACAGGCTTTCAGGAAGAAAGCCAAGGACATCGCAAGAAGCGATTTCATCAGGACGATGTTTGGGACAAGCAGGGACTACGGAAAAAATGTGGGCGGGTCAAACCGCCCCTTTTTTTCGCCTGCAGAAAATGAAAAAAGGCCCATTGCGGGCCTTTTTCGTGTCCGGGCGCTTAGCGCTCCAGAGCGTCGATCTTGCCAGGCTTGCCATCCCATTCTTCTGCGTCGGGCAGGGCGTCCTTACGCTCGGTGATGTTTGGCCAGATTTCTGCCAGCTCGGCGTTGAGCTCGATGAAGTTTTCCATGCCTGCGGGGATCTCGTCTTCAGAGAAGATCGCCTGGGCCGGGCATTCAGGCTCGCACAGTGCACAGTCAATGCACTCGTCCGGGTGAATCACCAGGAAGTTCGGGCCTTCGTAGAAGCAGTCCACCGGACAGACTTCCACGCAGTCGGTGTATTTGCATTTGATGCAGTTGTCGGTGACGACGAAGGTCATTTCTAGTTCTCTCCTCAGGCGACGGCGGCGGCCCTTCCTCTCAGGGCCGCGCGGTTTACGGGCATGTGGCTGCAGGCCAGGCTAATAGCCTGCAGCACCAGCAAACCGCGGCGGATTCTACCAGCTTGTAGTGGGCGCCGTTATAACAGGTTCTTTAGTTGATATAGCGTTTCGATAGCTTGACGCGGGGTCATGTCGTCCAGGTCCAGCTTGCCCAGCTTCTCGATGGCCGGGTGTGGCAGGCTGGCGAACAGGTCGCTCTGGTGCGGGACTTGCGGCTCGTCCTTGGCCTTTTTGCTCAGCGGGGCTTCATGGGGCAGGCTGGTGGTTTCCAGCCGGCCCAAATGCTCGCGTGCGCGCAGGATCACTGGCGCCGGCACGCCCGCCAGCTGCGCCACGGCCAGGCCGTAGCTCTGACTGGCCGGGCCAGGCAGCACGTGGTGCAGGAAGACGATACGCTCGTTGTGCTCGGTGGCATTCAGGTGCACGTTGGCCACCAGTGGTTCACTCTCCGGCAGCACGGTCAGTTCGAAGTAGTGGGTGGCGAACAGGGTGTAGGCACGCAATTCGGCCAGGCGCTCGGCTGCAGCCCAAGCCAGCGACAGGCCGTCGAAGGTGCTGGTGCCGCGGCCGACTTCGTCCATCAGCACCAGGCTGCGGTCGGTGGCGTTGTGCAGGATGTTGGCGGTTTCGCTCATCTCGACCATGAACGTCGAACGCCCACCGGCCAGGTCGTCGCTGGAGCCGATACGGGTGAAAATGCGATCGACCAGTGACAGCTCGCAGCTGGCGGCCGGAACGAAACTGCCGATATGCGCCATCAGCACGATCAGGGCGGTCTGGCGCATGTAGGTGGACTTACCACCCATGTTCGGGCCAGTGATGATCAGCATGCGCGTGCTGTTGTCCAGGCTCAGGTCGTTGGCCACGAACGGCGTGGTCAGCACCTGCTCGACGACCGGGTGGCGGCCTTGCTCGATGCGTAGGCACGGCTCTTCGGTGAAGCGCGGGCAGTTCAGGTCGAGGTTCAGCGCACGTTCGGCAAGGTTGCTCAGCACGTCGACCTCGGCCAGCGCGGCGGCGCTGTCCTGTAGCGGAGCCAGGTGGCTGATCAAGGTTTCCAGCAGCGCGTCGTAGAGCATCTTTTCGCGCGCCAGGGCACGGCTCTTGGCCGATAGCGCCTTGTCCTCGAAGGCCTTGAGTTCGGGCGTGATGAAACGCTCGGCGCCTTTGAGGGTCTGGCGGCGGATGTAGTCGCCCGGTGCCTGCTCGGCCTGCTTGGTCGGCAGCTCGATGAAGTAGCCGTGCACACGGTTGTAGCCGACCTTGAGGTTGGCAAGGCCGGTGCGGGCCTTTTCGCGGGTTTCCAGGTCGATGAGGAACTGCCCGGCGTTTTCGCTGATCGCCAGCAGCTCGTCCAGCTCGCTGTCGTAGCCGGCCTTGAGCACGCCGCCATCACGGATGACCGCTGGCGGGTTGTCAATGATCGCACGCTCCAGCAGGCTGGCCAGCTCCGGGTAGGTGCCGGTGATGGCGGCCAGGCGTGCCAGGTGCGGTGCTTCCAGTTCGCTCATGGCGTTCTGCAGTTCGGGCAAGGCACCGAGAGCATCGCGCAGGCGCGCCAGGTCTCGCGGTCGGGCATTGCGCAGGCCGATACGCGCGAGGATGCGCTCGATATCGCCGATTTCCTTGAGCTGCGGCTGCAGCTTTTCGAAGCGGTAGCCGTCGAGCAGGCAGCGGATCGAGTCCTGGCGTGCCTGCAGCACTTTGAGGTCGCGCAGCGGGCGGTTCAGCCAACGCGTCAAGAGGCGGCTGGCCATGGCGGTCTGGCAGCGGTCGATCACCGATTGCAGGGTATTGTCGCGGCCACCGGCCAGGTTGATGTCCAGCTCCAGGTTACGGCGGCTGGCGCCGTCGAGGATCACCGTGTCATCCAGGCGCTCGTGGCGCAGGCTGCGCAGGTGCGGCAGTGCCGTGCGCTGGGTTTCCTTGGCGTAGGTCAGCAGGCAACCGGCGGCACCGATGGCCAGGGTCAGTTTGTCACAGCCAAAGCCCTTGAGATCCTTGGTCGCGAACTGCTGGCACAAGGCTTTGCGCGCCGAATCGCGGTCAAAGTCCCACGGCGCGCGGCGACGGGCACCCGGGCGCTTCTCGGCGGGCAGGTCGCGTGGCCAGTCGTCGGGGATCAGCAGCTCCACCGGGTTCAGGCGCTCGAGCTCGGCCAGCAGGTTTTCCCAGCCTTTTATCTCTTGGACGCTGAAGTTGCCGCTGGTGATGTCCAGTACCGCCAGGCCGAACAGGCGTTCGTCGCCGAGCAGGGCGGCAATCAGGTTGTCGCGGCGCTCGTCGAGCAAGGCCTCGTCACTGACCGTGCCGGGGGTGATGATACGCACCACCTGGCGTTCCACCGGGCCCTTGCTGGTGGCCGGGTCGCCGATCTGCTCGCAGATCACCACCGACTCGCCAAGCTTGACCAGCTTGGCCAGATAGCCCTCCAGCGAATGGAACGGAATCCCGCACATGGGGATCGACTGGCCGGCCGACTGACCGCGCGCGGTCAGGGTGATGTCCAGCAGCTTCGCGGCTTTCTTCGCATCTTCGTAGAAGATTTCGTAGAAGTCGCCCATGCGGTAGAACATCAGCTGGTCCGGGTGCTGGTTTTTCAGCTTCCAGTACTGCTGCATCATCGGTGTGTGTGCGGAAAGATCAGACATTCGGGGCCTTACAGCGGGTGATCTGGTTGGCGATTGTGAAACCGGCAATGGTACAGGCTTTTTCGCCGAGTTGCAGGCGAGGCGCGCGGCAAGCAGTGTGGTTAAGCGCCGCGCACTTCCCTACAATGCCCCCCCTTTGCAGCGCGATTCCTGAATTTCACGATGAATGTTTCCAGCACGGTCTCTTTTGCCAAACAGCAGCTGATCTACCTACTTTATGGTGAGCGGCGGATCTACCAGCTGGAGGCGAAGCTGAGCATCCTCACTGCGCTGGCGCGCAACAAGCCTGGGGAGCTGCCGACCATTCGCGTGCTGACCGACCAGCCACAGGCCTTCGATGGCTGGCCGGTGGAAGTGATCACTCTTGAGGCTGAACAGCTCCAGGCCTGGAGCGGCGACGGTGGCTATATTCACCGCCGCAAGGCATGCGCAATCGCCCATGCTGCGCCCTGGGCAGAAAAGACCATCTTCATCGATACCGATACCGTGTTCCTGCAGTCACCGATGCAGTTGTTCCAGCAGGTCGATGCTCGCCAGTTCCTGGTGGATGAAATCGAGATGAGCTGGGTAGAGGCTTCACGCGCCAACTACTACGCAAGCTTCACCCAGGCGCTGACCGACTGCGGGGACGCGCCGGCAAGCGACTTGCGGCTTTGTAACAGCGGAGTACTGGGCTTTTCCCTGGAAAACGCCGGTATCGCCGAGCGTGCCGTGCATCGCATAGACGCCTGGACGCCTTATGCTGCTACCCTGCATACCATTGAGCAGATCGCCTTTTCATTCGAGCTACATGGTAAGCAGATCAACCAGGCGCGGGGCGTCATCAGCCACTACTTCGCGATTAAGCCGTTTATTCATGCCGTTCTCGAGGTCTTCTTCGCGTGCTATGGTGATCGCTTCGATGCGCGCATGCTCGAGCTGGCGTTGCAGGTGCCGGTGCAAAGGCCAGAACCTTCGTGGTTCGATCGCCTTATCGCCAAGTGGAGCCTCAAGCGGCTGCCGCCAGAAATGCGTGGCATCGGCCGCAAGCTGCTGTACGGCAGTTTCATCGGCAACGATGAGTATCAACAGGCATGCAAGGTGATCTGGTGGCGCTCGGCGATCGAGGACATGCGCCGGCTGGGTGGTTGCGACTGGTCGACCGGTTGGCCCCGGGGCTTGCCACGCCTGCCAGAGACCGACGAACAAGTGGTCATGGCGATGGCTCGTGAAAGCCTCGAGGCGTCCTGAACGCTGCATTGCATTCACTGCCGTATGCCTGCATTATGCACGCTATGCAAAAACGCAACGTAGCCTCCGTACTCAGAGAACTGCTCGACCGCCACGGCCTGTCCCCGACGGAGCTGTACCGGCGCACGGGTGTCCCTCAATCCACCTTGTCGCGGATTCTCGGCGGCAAGATCGTCGACCCTTCCGACAAGCACGTGTCGAAGATCGCCGAATACTTCGGCGTGAGCACCGAACAGTTGCGCGGACGTGCCGAGCTTGGCGAGTCGCGCGACGCCGCGCTGCCGGCCCACGGCCACGCGGACCTAAGCGACATCAGCTTGTGGGACGATGAAACCCCCGTCGAGGATGACGAGGTGTCGGTACCTTTCCTTCGTGAGGTCGAATTGGCAGCAGGATCAGGAAGATTCGTCATCGAAGAGAGCGAGCGTGCGCGGCTGCGTTTCGGCAAGCGCAGCCTGCGTCACAATGGCGTGCAGTTCGACCAGGCCAAGTGTGTGACCGTGCGTGGCAACAGCATGCTGCCTGTGCTGCGGGACGGGGCAACGGTCGGGGTGAATACCGGCAAATGTTCGATTGGCGACATCATCGATGGTGACCTCTACGCCATCAACCATAATGGCCAGCTGCGGGTGAAGCAGGTCTACCGCCTGCCTACCGGCATCCGCCTGCGCAGTTTCAACCGCGATGAGCATCCCGACGAGGATTACAGCTTCCAGCAGATGCAGGACGAGCAGATCAGCCTGCTTGGGCATGTATTCTGGTGGGGCATGTACGCTCGCTGACAGTCTCACTGCCAAACAAACCCGCTTCGGCGGGTTTTTTTTCGTCTGCGGAAAAGCCCTACAAACCAGGCCGCGCATGGCTTGCATGCATATCAACAAAAATCAATGCATAGAAAAGTGAAGAAATGCATTGACTGCATATGCACAAATGCATAGCCTGTGTCTCAAGCCGGACGGAAACCGGTTGTTACACAGGCAGCGATGGACAGGCCTCAACTGTCCAGAGGGTTGGCAACTGGCCCGGGTGTGCAGCGTAAAGCACCACGAACAGTTATCCGGCGGGCAGGCGGCCGCGGTCGGAGTCACCAATTTGGAGCGGAACCGCGCGGCGTCACCAGTCGTGTCCGGCGGTTCGACAACGCATTACTGAAAGGCCTGGCGAGCCGGGCCTTTTGGAATGCCGAGGCTTTTGAAAGAGACAGAGTACCCACAACCCGCCTGCTGGCCCCCGCCAACAGGCATTACACAGGAGACAGGACAGTGACGAACGAGCAACAAGCGTTGCTGGAAATGCCGCTCTGGCTGGTAATCGTCCTGGCATTGCTGGGGGGCCTCAGCGGAGAGATGTGGCGGGCTGACAAGGCCGGTGCCACGGGCTGGTCGCTGCTGCGACGGCTGGCGCTGCGCTCCGGGGCCTGCATGGTCTGCGGCGTGTCGACGGTGATGCTGCTGTATGCCGGTGGCCTGTCGATCTGGGCGGCCAGTGCATTGGGCTGCATGACTGCGGTTGGCGGCGCCGATGTCGCCATGCGCCTGTACGAACGCTGGGCGATTCGACGCCTGGGCTTGCGCGACAGCACCCAGGCCGACGAGCGATAAGGAGAATATGCATGAGCGAACTGGCCACTTTGCATGCGGCCGTGACCGCAACCATTCGTGAGGCAATGCCGGAGTTGGCCTCGGTCGATGCCTATACCGCTGTAGGAAATGCCCCGGAACGACCGGCACTGCGCCACGGCATCGTGCAAATGACGGCAGATGCAGCGCCGCGTGATGGCCGCTCGGTGTTGATCGCCACCTTCGAGGCCGACATCACCGCCGACAGCGCTAACCCGCAAGCGCGCCTGCAGGGCAGCCT
Source organism: Pseudomonas sp. NBRC 111130 (assembly GCF_001320485.1). Lineage (NCBI taxonomy): Bacteria > Pseudomonadati > Pseudomonadota > Gammaproteobacteria > Pseudomonadales > Pseudomonadaceae > Pseudomonas > Pseudomonas sp. NBRC 111130. The sequence continues at coordinate 12,806 of NZ_BCBG01000021.1, read as the reverse complement.
GCTCGCCGCACAACTGATGGACCTGCTGCGCCAGCAGCATTGGGCACTGGACTTCGTCGAGGCCAGCCGCAACGTGCAGGCGCAGTTCGAGGGCAGCGCCTGGACCGTGCGCTGGGACCAGCCGGTGCTGCTTGGCGAGGCCCGCTGGAACTGGCCGGACCAGCCTCCCGGTAGCCTGGTGCTGGGTTTCGCGCCGGAAGTCGGGGTGGGCAATGAAGCGCAGTACATCGCCCCCGAGGAGCTGTCATGAGCTATGTCAGCGCCATGCATGACCGCATGCTCGCCTGCCTGGTCATTCCCTGCCGGGTGGTGGCAGTTGACCTTGCCGCCGCCCGGGTGCGGGTGTCGGACGGCAGCGGCTGGACCAGCGCCTGGCTGCGCTGGCACGCCCAGGCGGCCGGCCAGGCGCGGCACTGGCGAGCCCCCAGCCTGGGCGAGCAGGGCGTGTTGCTCAGCCCCAGCGGCGAGCCGGCCCAGGGCACCTTCCTGCCAGGGCTTTATGGCAATGCCGGCAGTGCGCCGGACGCCCGCGCGCATGTCGAGGTCTGGCGTTTCGCCGATGGCGGTTCGCTCAGCTACGACTGGCAGGCCAGCCACTACGACATCGAACTACCTGGCGGCAGCGCGACGATCAAGGTCGGCGCCAGCACCGCGCAGGTCAGTGAAGCGGCGATCAGCCTGCAGGCGGCAGCGATACATCTCACAGGCAATGTCACGGTCGACGGCCCACTGCAGGTGAGCGGCGACATCAATGGCGGTGGGCGGATCATCGACACCGCCGGCAATACGGCCAACCACAAACATTGAATCAAGCCCGCGTATGCGGGCTTTTTCATAACAGGAGAATGCCATGCATACCCATGAACAGGGCGGTGCACCATGATCGGCATGGACCGCCGCACCGGCCAGCCGCTGGCCGGCATCGATCATTTGCGCCAGTCCATTGAAGACATCCTGACCACGCCGCTGGGCAGCCGGCGCATGCGCCCTGAATACGGCAGCCAGCTGCGGCGTTTCGTCGACTTGCCGGTCAACGAGGGCTGGAAGAGTGCCGTGCAGGCCGAAGTGGCTCGCGCACTGGGCCGTTGGGAGCCCCGTTTGCAACTGGATCGGGTCAAGGTCGTCGCCGTGCTCGATGGCCAGGTCAGCCTGGCCTTGAAGGGGCGCTACCTGGGCGATGAAGCGTTGCTGGAGGTGCGTGTATGAGCCAGGTCGACCTGTCACAACTGCCAGCTCCGCAACTGTTGGAGGACCTCGATTACGAAGCCCTCTATCAGGCCGATCTGCAGACCTTTCGCGAATACCTGGGCGACGGCTGGACCGCCAGCCTGGAGAGCGATCCGGTCACCAAACTGCTCGAGGTCGGCGCCTATCGCAAGCTGCTCAACCGGGCCCGTATCAACGACGCTGCCAAGGCGTTGCTGTTGGCCTACGCCCAAGGCAGTGACCTGGACCAACTGGCGGCCAACGTCAGCCTGCAGCGCCTGGTGATCCAGGCCGAGGACCTGGCCAGCGTGCCGCCCGTCGAGGCCTTGCTGGAGTCCGACGATGCCCTGCGTGAGCGGGTACAACTGGTCTACGAAGGCCTGACCACGGCCGGTCCACGCAACAGTTACATCCTGCACGCCCGCAACGCTTCGGGGCAGGTGGCTGACGGCACCGCCGAAAGCCCGTCGCCGGCGGTGGTGGATGTAACCGTGCTGGGGCTGGAGGGCAATGGCCAGGCCAGTGCCGAGCTGCTGGCGCAGGTGGCCAGCTACCTTAATGACGACGACATCCGCCCGGTCGCCGATCGGGTCAATGTGCGCAGCGCCGAAATCCTGCCTTATCGCATCGATGCCGTGCTGTACCTGGCCGACAGCGGTCCTGAGTACGAGGCGATCCTCACCGAGTGCCAGCGCCGTCTCGAGGCCTGGATCAATCCACGGCGTCGCCTGGGCGTGGAAGTGGCCCGCTCGGGCATCGATGCCCAGCTGCATATCGACGGTGTCAGCCGGGTCGAGTTGAGCGGATGGACCGACATCCGCCCAAGCAAGGCGCAGGCGGCCTGGTGCGCGGGCTACACGCTCAAGCGGGGTGGCTGACATGCAGAGCTTGTTGCCGCTCAATCGCACAGCGCTGGAGCGAGCCATCGAAGTGGCGGCCGATGAGGACCTGAGAGTCAGCCTGCGCCGTCTCTACAGCCCGGACAGCTGCCCCGCGCACCTGCTTTATCACCTGGCCTGGGCCTGGTCGGTGGACCGCTGGGAAGACAGCTGGAGCGACGAGATCAAGCGCTCGGTGATCCGCTCGGCATTCTTCGTCCACGCCCACAAAGGCACCCTCGGTGCGCTCAGGCGGGTGGTCGAGCCGTTTGGCTACCTGATCGAAGTGCAAGAGTGGTGGCAGGCCACGCCACCGGCTCAGGCCGGCACCTTCGCACTGAAGATCGGTGTTTCCGATGCGGGCATCAGTGAAAGCACCTACCAGGAACTGTCATCGCTGATCGATGACGCCCGGCCAGTCAGCCGCCACCTGACCGGCCTGGTGATCAGCCTCGAAAGCCGAGGCGCCATTCATGTCGGCTGCGCGATCCAGGACGGCGACGAACTGGACATCTACCCGCTGACGCCACGTGACATCGAGGTCATTGGCGTCGTAGGGCGGGGCGGCCGCGAACATACAATCGATACCTTGGACATTGCACATGGTTGACCAGACTTCTCAGTTCTACGCCATCCTCACCAATGTGGGCGCGGCGAAACAGGCCAATGCCGATGCCTTGGGCATTGCCTGGAAAATCACCCAGATGGGTGTCGGCGACGCCAACGGCTCCGACCCCACCCCCAACGCCAGCCAGACCAGCCTGATCAACGAATGGCGCCGCGCGCCGTTGAACCAGCTGAAGGTGGATGACAAGAACAGCGCGATCATCATTGCCGAGCAGGTCATTCCGGCTGATGTCGGCGGCAAGTGGATCCGCGAGATCGCGCTTTATGATGCCGATGGCGACATGGTGGCCGTGGCCAACTGTGCGCCGACCTATAAACCGTTACTGAGCCAGGGCTCGGGGCGTACCCAGGTGGTGCGGATGAACCTGGTGGTCAGCAGTGCCAGTAACGTGCAGTTGAAGATTGATCCGGCGGTGGTGCTGGCTACTCGTGAATGGGTGACCGAAGAGTTGGCGAAGCAGGATTTCAAGCATTCGGTGCTGGCGGCGACAACTGCGAACATTGCCCTAAACGGATTGCAGACTATCGATGGTGTGGCGCTAACAGCAGGTGCTCGGGTTCTGGTGAAAAATCAGGCTGAAGCCAAGGACAATGGTGTATATCTGGTGGCTGGCGGGGCATGGAGCCGCTGCACTGATGCTGATACCACTGAAAAAGTGAGTCCGGGCATGCTGGTAATCGTTGAGCGAGGGACAGCCAACGGGGATAGTGCGTGGCAGCTAGTGACTGATGCACCCATCAGCTTGGGGGTTTCCTCTCTGGCCTATCAGATGGCATTTGGACGTACGGGAGTGTCCGCTGGCACCTATCGCAGCGTGTCGGTGGATGCTTATGGCCGAGTAACTTCAGCAACCAACCCTACTACAACGGCCGGATATGGGCTCACTGATGTATATACCAAGTCAGACCTCGATCAGGCTCTAGTGCTAAAAGCGCCTCTGTCGAGCCCCGCTTTTACTGGGACGCCAACCGCACCGACGCCAATTGCAGGCAACAACTCAACTCAGTTGGCAAACACGGCGTTTGTCCAGGCGGCCATTGCGAAATTGATAGCGTCAGCCCCCGGAGCGCTGGATACACTCAACGAGTTGGCGGCGGCATTGGGTAATGATCCGAATTTTGCCACTACTGTGACGAATGCTCTGACACTCAAGGCTCCTCTGGCCAGCCCGGTCTTTTCCGGCCAGCCAACCGCCCCTACGCGGCCCCGTTTCACTGCTGACACGACATTGGCGACGACCGACTTCGTTCAGTCGAGAGGCATGCAGTTCAATACGTTTTCAGCGACAAGTCAGGCCGGGACATACGCTGGTACCGTGGCGCACATCGGAGGGGTGGTACATTTCTGGGGCGATGCACAGATGGCCTATAGCGTCCCGAACTCGGTAACCACTGGTGCCGCTACGGGCGCGGTTGTCAGGGTGCAGAATTGGTCCTCCGGGCGGCTCCAGATCACGCCACAAGGCAATGACAAGCTGCAAGAAAGTAGCGCGTATGCTGCATCCAGTACCGCTCGAACAATACCCCCTGATAGTTTTGTCGATTTACTACACATCGGATCGGGTGTATGGCTCATGCATGGAAGCGGCGTCGATTATTTAAGGGTGCCGTGGAACAAGCTGCCAAACACTATCGGCTACGCATTTTCCCCAAACGGTATGCTGGAGCAGTGGGGGACGGTGACTATTGCGGCGCCAATAGAAACCCAAGCGGTGAATGTAACATTCCCACTTGCGTTCCCTAATGCCTGCCTGAATCTTCAGACCAGTATTGGGGTAAACATCGTTGATTATGACGCAAGCGTTGAGTACCGGCTTTGCAAGCAACAAATACATGCGGGCCGTCCTACAAAAGTGGGCTTTGAAGGGCAGGCAATCATGGAGAACTACCCATACCAGGGTCGAAGTGTTGTATGGCGAGCAATAGGCTACTGATGAACGGGTGGATGGAATGACAGTTTACGTATTAAAAGGTGAGAAGGGTTTCTGGACGGAGGAAAATAGGCCGCAAGGCTCAAGAGCGATCGGCGAGGATCTTCATCAGAATCTTTTAGAGGGTGAGGTGTCGGGAAGATGGATCAACTGGAATACTTCGCCACCCTCCCTTAAAGATCCTGAACTTAAGATACATCCGTCAAAAGAGCGCGCTTGGCGCGACGTTGCACTGATCAAATTTTGTGCAGTGCGCGACCGTCATCGCGATGAGCAAGAGCTATTCAGGACCACTAGTCTTAACCCCGAGCAGTACGTGCAACTACTTGAGTATATCCAAAAGCTGCGCGATTGGCCGCAGTCGGCCGCCTTCCCTGACACTTCGCAGCGCCCCATGGCACCTGATTGGTTTTCTGATCAAATCTGAAACGCCCCGTATTGACGGGGCGTTTTCTTTTTCCGCTGTACCACATGGCCCTGCACCGCGGGGCCTTTTCATATCTGGAGTAAACCTACATGAGTGGATTCTTCCACGGCGTCACCGTAACCAACGTCGACACTGGCGCCCGCAGCATCGCGCTGCCGTCTTCCTCGATCATCGGCTTGGTCGACACCTTCACCGAAGGTGCTGGCGCCACCGCCAAGGCCAACGACCTGGTACTGATCACCAGCGAACGTGAAGCCGTTGCCGCCTTCGGCGAAAACGCGGCCATCACCAAGGCCTGCCGCGCCATCTTCACCCGCGCCAAGGCAGTCATCGTCGCCTGTGGCGTTGCCAAGCTGGACGATGCCGCCGAGCAGACCGCCGCGATCATCGGCAGCGTGCAGGCCGACGGCAAGCGCACCGGCCTGCAGGCGCTGCTCGACGGCAAGAGCCGTTTCAACGCCCAGCCACGCCTGCTGGCAGCCCCGCGCCACAGCGCCACCCAGGCGGTCGGCACCGCACTGGTGGCCCTGGCCGACAAGCTGCGCGGTATTGCCATCATCGACGGCCCCAACACCACCGACGAAGCGGCCATCGACTACGCCAAGAACTTTGGCGCCAAGCGCGCCTTCCTGGTCGACCCGGGCGTGCAGTACTTCGACAACGGCGAGGAAGCTACCGTCGACGCGCCGGGCTCGGCCTGGGTCGCCGGCCTGTTCGCCTGGACCGACAGCGAATATGGCTTCTGGGCCTCGCCGTCGAACAAGGAGTTCGTCGGCATCACCGGTACCACCCGCCCGGTGGAGTTCCTCGATGGCGACGACAGCTGCCGCGCCAACCTGCTGAACAACGCCAACATCGCCACCATCATCCGCGATGACGGCTTCCGCCTGTGGGGCAACCGCACCCTGTCCAGCGACCCGAAATGGGCCTTTGTCACCCGTGTGCGGACCATGGACATCGTCATGGACGCGATCCTCTACGGCCACAAGTGGGCCGTCGACCGCGCCATCACTGCCACCTACGTCAAGGACGTCACCGAGGGCCTGCAGGCCTTTATGCGCGACCTGAAGAACCAGGGCGCGATCATCAACTTCGAGGTCTTCGCCGACCCGGAGCTGAACACCGCCAGCCAGCTTGAGCAGGGCAAGGTGTACTGGAACATCCGCTTCACCGACGTGCCGCCTGCCGAAAACCCCAATTTCCGCGTTGAAGTCACTAACCAGTGGCTGACCGAAGTCCTCGATTCCGCTGCTTAAGGAGCGCACTTACATGGCAATGATTCCCGAAACCCTGGCCAACCTGAACCTGTTCGTCGATGGTGTCAGCTTCCAGGGCGATGTACCCAGCCTGACCCTGCCCAAACTCACCCTGAAGATGGAAGAACACCGCCCCGGTGGCATGGACATGCCGGTCGAGATGGACCTGGGCATGGAGAAGCAGGAAGCGGCCTTCACCACCACCGGCGTGCGCCGTGAAGCGCTGAAATTTTTCGGCCTGGCCGATGGCAGCGGCTTCAACGGCACCTTCCGCGGTGCCTTCAAGGGCCTCAAGGGCAACATCACTCCGGTGGTGGTGACCCTGCGTGGCACCCTCAAGGAAATCGACATGGGCGACTGGAAGTCCGGCGACAAGGCCGAGATCAAGCACAGCGTCGGCCTGAGCTACTACAAGCTGGAAGTCGATGGCCGCCTGCTCTACGAGATCGACGCGCTGGGCATGAAGCGCGTGATCGACGGCGTTGATCAGCTGGCCGCCCAGCGCGCCGCGCTCGGCTTGTAAGGGGGCGACCATGGCTCAAGTGAAAAAGCAGCCACAGTGGCTGACCCTGAGTGCCGACCGCGTCAGCGTACGCCTGTCGCGCCCCAGCGAAGCCAATGGCGTGCAGGTCGACAGCCTGTCGCTGCGCGCACCGACCGTGCGCGATATCCGCAATGCCCAGGCCGGTGGCGGCGTCGATGACGAGCAGCGCGAGCTGAACCTGTTCGCGTCGCTGGCCGAGGTCGGCATCAAGGACCTCGAAGGCCTGGCCCTGAAGGACTATAGCCGTTTGCAGAGCGGCTATTTTCGCCTGGTGCAGGACGACGAACTTTGACCCGGCCCGGCAGAAGGCCGCCGCCAAGCGGCTGGCCAAGGAGCTGAACTTTTCCGCGAGCGAAATCATGACCATGTCGTACAGCGACATGGTCTGGTGGCTCGCGCCGTGACCAGGAGGAACCTATGGCGAACACACAGGTGTTCACCCTCGGGCTCGGCGTCACCGTCATCAACCCCTTGGGCCAGGCCATCGACCTGCTGCGCCGGGATGTCGAACGCCTGCGCAGGCAGGCCGACGGCACCCGGCTCGGCCGGCTCATCGGCGAGGTGATCCGCCTGGGGTTGGAGCTCGGCAAGGTACGTCAGGTCGAACGTCAGCTGGCGTTGGACCAGGAACAGCAACATGAAGACCAGATCGCCCGGCTGGGCGATGAGACCGAGGCCGTCGAGCGTTTACGTCAGCATTACCTGATGCTGGACCGGGTGATTGCCGGATTGGCCCGGTTGAAGCCGTTCAAGGCAAGCTTGATCCTCAGTATTTTTCGCGCGTCGATTTCTGTGGCGCGAGAGGAAAAGGGTGAAGCAACGGACCCGCAGTCAGATGCTGCGACGCCGGGCAAAGCTGCCCCAGCTGATCCCAAGGTGTCTCTGGTCAAAGGCGCTGCAGTAGCCGCCGGGCTGGGATTGACGGCGCTGGCCGGCCGTCGTGGTGCTCACGAAGTCATTCGGCGCCAACCTCGCAATACCCAGCGAAGGATCGCCCGGGTCGCCCGCAAGGAATGGCAGGCACACCGCGTCGATGCCATCGGCAAGGTCGGCAAGGCGCTGGTTGAAGGCGAGAGTGGTGAGGAAAAGGCGCAGGGCGCTGGTGCTGCGGTCGGCGCAGTCGGCGGTCGTGTGCTGGGTGCCGTGCTGGCCAGGCTGACCAAGAGCCGGCAGGCCAGAAAACATGGCGCCGAAGCCGGTGCCTATCTGGGCGACGCTTTCGGCAAGTGGGTGGGTGGCAAGCTGTATGGCTGGGTAACCCAGGCTACTGTTGCCCAACCGGACACGGGGGCGGCACCGGCCAGTCCTGACCCGCAAGCGGCAAGCGCATTGCCTGCTGAGCAAGACCAGGAACCACCGCAACTGGCTGTGGCCAGAGGCGCGGTGGTCGCCGCAGGGCTCGGGTTGACAGCGCTGGCTAGTCGTCGCGGCGCTCGAGCAGTCATGCGTCGTCAGCCCCGTAACACTCAGCGAAGGATTGCCAGGGTCGCCGGCAAGGAGTGGCAGAAACACCGTGTCGATGCCATCGGCAAGGCCGGCAAGGCGCTGGTCGAAGGTGAGAGTGGTGAAGAACAGGCACAGGGTGTTGGTGCTGCGGTCGGCGAAGTCGGCGGTCGTGTTCTGGGTGCCGTACTGGCCAGGCTGACCAAAAGTCGACTGGCCAGAAAACATGGCGCCGAAGCCGGCGCCTATCTGGGCGACGCTTTCGGCTCGCTGCTCGGTGGCACGCTGTATGGCTGGGTGAACCAGGATGCCAAGGCTGAGCCGGATGCCGAAGTTACGCCTGACCCGGCTGCCGCGCGAACAGCAAGCGCTATTCAAGGCTCGCAAGTTCAGGCGCAGCCGCAGGCTCAAGAAGCCGCAACGCCACAACTCACCGGGCAGGATGATGAGGCAGGAATGCCTGTAGGCCTTAGCTTGCCCTCGTTGCTGAAGAAAGGTGCAGGCATTCGGTTGCCCGGCTTTGGCAAGCTGTTCAAGAAAGTACCCGGTGCCGCGCTGGTGGATGCGTCGCTGCAGATGGTGGAAACCTACAACAGCGACGGCACGCCTGCTCAGAAGATGGACGCGTACGGCAGTGCTGCCGGAGGCTTGGGTGGAACGCTCGCAGGGGCGGCAGCGGGTGCTGCGATTGGCTCGGTGGTGCCGGTCATCGGCACCGCGATCGGTGGGCTGATCGGTGGTGTGCTGGGCGGCATGGGCGGTGAGTCCGCAGGTGGCTGGCTGGGCCGCACGGTGGCGTCCATCACCGGCAACGCTGCGCCTGGTTCGAGCAATGACGCTGCAGGTCAACTCAAGACAGCCAGGGAGCGCGCTGACGTATCCGCTCCGCCGATCGGCACGTCGGGGCAAACCGCGCAGCCTGTTGCCCCTCCCACCATCAACCAGCAATTCACCTTCACCGCCAACATGCCGGTGACCTTCAACAACAGCCTCGACGACCCGACCACCCTGCAACAACTGGAAGCCATCGCCCGGCGCATGCTCGAAGACCTGATGCGCCAGGCGCGTTCGGTGCAGATGGCCGATCAACCCCAACCCTGAGGAGGACCCATGACCTACCTGGAACAGTTGCAAGGCGGCTTGCATGCACTGGTCAAGGCGGGCGAGGAGGGGCGTCGGCGTGCCGACGCCATGCTCGACCCGATGCAGCAGGCGGTCGGCCACGCCAAGGAGGCGGCCGCGGAACTCGAAGCCCTGCCATGGATCGGCAAGGAAATCGGCAAGCGCCTGCAACGCACGATGCGCGCCATCGACTCGGCCAAGCAGCGCGTCGAAAAGGTGATTGCCAAGTACGACCAGACCTTGGCGGTGGTGCGCAAGGTGCGTGACCAGGTCGATGCCTTTGCCGAGCACCTGGGCAAGGCCGGGGCGGCCATTCGCCGAGTGGTCGGCGATGTGAAGGCGGTGGCCAAGGGTGTGCTGTCGACCTTTGGCTTCGCGCCCGAGGCCACGCCGGCGGCCGAGGCGATCAAGCCGTTCCCGCACCTGCTGGTGCTGCAACCCTTGAAGGCCAACGCCGCGCCTTACTACTTCAACCTCGACACCGCCGCTTTCGACCAGCTGCGCCGGCAAACGCGTTTTCGCTGGGCGGGGCAGGAGCGCCTGAGCCGGGAAAACGCCCAGCAGGCGGTCAGCCTGGGTGAAGAAACCATCAGCATCCACGGCGCGATATTCCCCGGTTTCAAAGGTGGCCTCGGCCAGTTGCAGGCCCTGCGCGGCATTGGCCGCCAGTTGCTGCCGCTGTCGCTGACCACCGGTTACGGCGAAGTGCTCGGTACCTGGTGCCTGACCAGCATCGAGGAAGACCAGGGCGTCTTGCTGGCCGGCGGCATTCCCCGCAAACAAGGCTTCTCACTGGAGTTCGTCAGCTATGGACAAGACCTGCAAAACGTCTGAGGGCGATGTGCTCGATACCCTCTGCCACCACTATTACGGGCACCTCGACGGCAGTGTCGAAGCGGTGCTGCAAGCCAATCAGGGGCTGGCCGACGAGGCCCAGCCGTTTCGCAGCGGGGTGATGATTCGTTTGCCGATGTTGGCGCTGGCGCAGGCCAACGTCGTGCAGCTGTGGGATTGATGCCATGCAACCGCAATTTCGCATCCAGGCCGACGGCAAGGACATCACTGCGCTGATCAACGACCGCCTGTTGTTGCTGCGCACCACCGACAAGCCGGGCATGGAGTCGGACGACTTCGAACTGCGCATCGACGCCCGTGACGGCGCCTTGGCGCTGCCCGCGCGCGGCGCGTTGATCGAGGTGCATCTGGGGTACGCCGGCCAGCCGCTGACCCGGCTGGGGCGTTACACCGTCGATGAGGTCGAGTTGTCCGGCCCGCCTGACACCCTGGTGATCCGAGGCAAGGCCAGTGACCTGCGTGGCACGGGCCGGACCATCCGCAGCGGCAGTTGGGAGGCCGTGCCGTTGCAGCGCATCGTCGCTGAAATTGGTGCGCGCAATGGCTGGCAGGCGATCTGCCCGGTGCTCACCCTGGTGCCGCGAGTCGATCAGTACAACGAATCGGATTTCAACTTCATCACCCGTCTGGCCCTGCAGTACGACAGCACCGCCAAGCTCGCCAACGGCCAGCTGTTGGTGCTGCCGCGCCAGGGCGGGCAAAGCGCCAGTGGCAAGCCCCTGGATGTAGTCGCTATCGCCCGTAGCGATGTTAGCCAGTGGTATTTCCGCCTGGACGACAAATCCGCCCGCAAGGCCGTACGCACCCGTCACCAGGACAGTGCCAGCGGTGAGCTGGTGACGGTCGAACTGGCCAACGACGGCGCTGCGGACGGCCAGCGGCCGGTGCACACCGACCGTCACCTGTACCCCAACCGCGCCGCCGCCGAGCAGGCGGCCAGGGCGCGGCTGGCCAGCTTCAACCGCAGCACCGCCCATGTGCGCCTCGACCTGCCTGGGCGCACCGACCTGTTCGCCGAACGCAGCATCGACCTGCAGGGCTTTGTCGATGGCCTCGACGGGCCATACCAGATCGACTCGGTGGAGCAGGTGTTCACCGCCTCGGGCTGGCGCACCACGCTGCTGGGTAATGGCGGCAAGGCGGGCAAGGTACAGGCCAAGGGCGCAGCGCCCCGTCGCAAGGCTGCGATCAAGGCTTGAGGACGATACAGGGAAGGAGTGTCAGACATGCTCACTGAAACGCAATTGCTACAGATTTTGCCGAACGCCCGCCCCGTTGCGGGCGTTTTTCTTTCGGCACTGAACGTTACCCTGCCGCGCTGGGAAATCGACAACCCCAAGCGTGTGGCAGCGTTCATCGCCCAGGTCGGCCATGAGTCCGGCCAGTTCCGCTATGTGAAGGAGCTGGGCAACGACCGCTACCTGGCGCGCTATGACACCGGCAGCCAGGCCTTGCGCCTGGGCAACACGCCGCAGGCCGATGGCGATGGCCAGTTGTACTGCGGGCGCGGCCTGATCCAGGTCACAGGGCGCAACAACTATCAGGCCTGCAGCCGTGCGCTGTTCGGCGACGAGCGCTTGCTGGCGCAACCGCAGTTGCTCGAACAACCGCGCTGGGCCTGCGAGTCGGCGGCGTGGTTCTGGCATTCGCGGGGGCTCAATGCCTTGGCTGATCGCGGTGAGTTCAACCGCATCACGCGCCATATCAATGGTGGGCTCAACGGGCTGGAGGATCGCCTCAGGCTTTGGGCGCGTGCGCGCGAGGTGTTGTGTTGAGCCGATTGCAACTTGGCCTTGGTGTGTTGCTGTTGATGGTGTGCTCTGCGCTGGCCTGGCAACTGCAGGGCTGGCGCTGCGGGCGGCAACTGGCGCAACTGGCGCAAGCACAGGCCGATGCCGAGCTGGCCCGGCTGCTCGCCGAACGTGAGGCGCGTCAGGTACTTGAACAACGCCTGGAACAAAGTGAAAACCGTCATTACAAGGAGCTTGCCGATGCCGAGCAGTCTCAGGCTCGCCTGCGTGATCGCCTTGCTACTGCCGATCTGCGCTTGTCGGTCCTGGTCGAACGTGGCGCCGTCTGCAGCGCAGTGCCAGCCGCCACCAGCGCCGGCAGCGTGGATCATGCAACCGTACGCGCCGGACTTGAGCCGGCGCATGCTCGACGAATTATCGCCATCACCGATGAAGGGGACCGGGGGTTGATGGCGTTGCGGGCTTGTCAGGATTATGTGCGGGAAGTGCGTGGGGGGCCTTAGTTCAGGCCTTGGGTTCTGCAGCGCCTGTGGATATGCATGCCTTGAAAGCTCCAGCGCCTGTGAGATCGAGCGCCGCCCGCGCGGCGCATCGCGGGCAAGCCCGCTCCCACATCTGTTTCGGGCCAGTTACTCCTGTGAAGCCAACAGGGACCGCCTTGTTGGCATGGCGATGCATCGGCGGAAGCCAATAGGGGCATGGCGATGCATCGGCGGAAGCCAATAAGGGCATGGCGATGCATCGGCGGAAGCCAACAGGAGCATGG
>NZ_BCBG01000020.1:0-89299 GCF_001320485.1 Pseudomonas sp. NBRC 111130 | reverse complement strand
TCGATCTCACAGGCGCTGAATGCCTCCCGGCGGGCACCTAGAGGCCCTCACCCGTGCATGGTCTCGATCAATTCCCACAGCTGTGGATCATTGAAATCCTGCACCACCAGTTTCGCCCCCGCAGCCAGCAGCCGCTCCGGCGTCTGGGTAGTGGCAACGCCCACGGTAAAGATCCCGGCCCCGCTCGCAGCCGTAACCCCCGGCAACGAGTCCTCGAACGCCAGCGCCTGGCCCGCCACCGCTTCCAGGCGCTGCAGCCCGGCCAGATAAGGCAGCGGATCAGGCTTCGCCCGCTCCAGCTCCTCGGCCACCAGCACATGCTCGAAGCGATCGCCAAGCCCCATGGCCTTGAGCACATGCTCGGCATTCAGCCGCGGCGCATTGGTCACCACGCACATGCCGATGTTGCAGGCCCGCGCATGGTCCATCAGCCGCAGCAGGCCGGGCATGGGTTGCAGCGCGGGTGACAGGTCGCGAAAAAGCGCTTCCTTGCGGTCGGCCAGCGCCTTGCGCTCGGACGCACCAGCAAGTGGAAACAGTTCGGCAAACAGTTCGCCATTGGCTCGGCCGCTGACCTGGGCATCGAATTGTTCCTGGGTCAGCTCGCGGCCGTCATGGTCGTGCAGCAGTTGACGGAAGGCTTGCAAATGCAGGGTATCGGTGTCGGTCAAGGTGCCATCGAGATCGAACAGCAGGGCAGTCAGCATCAGGTATCCAGGGATTCAAGAACAAACGCCAGGGGATGATAACCAAACCTGACGACAAAGGGGGCTGTTCAGCGCACACTGAAAAGAGTACAAATGTACTCCATGGACAATCTCACCCCAAAACGCCGTGCAATCCTCGATTTCATTCGCGAGCGCATTGCCGACCATGGCCAGCCACCGAGCCTGGCCGATATCGCCAGCCGCTTCGGCTTCGCCTCGCGTAGCGTCGCGCGCAAGCACATCACTGCGTTGTGCCAGGCCGGCTTCATTGACGTCACCCCCAACCAGGCGCGGGGCATTCGCCTGGCCGAGCCCTTGCGGCGGCCGGAAATCCTCGAAATTCCCGTGCTCGGGCAAGTGGCTGCCGGCGCGCCGATCGGCCCGGACCTGGGCATTCACGAACAATTGCTGCTCGACCCCAGCCTGTTTCGCCGCACCCCGGATTACCTGCTCAAGGTGCGCGGCGATTCGATGATCGAAGATGGCATCTTCGACGGTGACCTGGTCGGCATCCTCCAGCAGGGCGAGGCACGTGATGGTCAGATCGTGGTTGCGCGACTGGACGGCGAGGTGACCATCAAGCGCCTGCAACGCCAGCCCGGCGGTTACCGGTTGTTGCCACGCAACCCAGCCTATGCACCAATCGATGTGGGGCCTGAGCGCGAATTCTTCATCGAAGGCGTGTTCTGTGGCCTGCTGAGGCGCGACTGATGGGCGCGGTGGTCGATCTCGATCGGCTGCTCGACCAGCGCCAGGTCTGGCGTGGGCGGCAGGGCCAGGTGCGCCCGGCCGGTTTGCAGCCCACCGGCCATGCGCTGCTCGACCAGTGCCTGCCGGACGGCGGCTGGCCAGCCGCAGCCCTCAGCGAGCTGCTCCTGGCCAGCCCGGGCTGTGGTGAATTGCAGCTGCTATGGCCATCCCTGTCACGCCTGACGGCTGAGGGCGGGCGGGTGGTGTTGGTGGCGCCGCCGTTCATTCCCTATGCACCGGCCTGGCAGGCAGCAGGTGTGGACCTGCGCTGGCTGGTGCAGGTCGATGCCGGGCCGGCCGATGCCCTGTGGGCGGCCGAACAGTGCTTGCGCTCCGGCAGCTGCGCGGCGGTGCTGTGCTGGCCGGAGCGTGCCGATGACCGCGCCTTGCGCCGCTTGCAGGTGGCCGCCGAGACAGGGCAGGCATTGGCCTTTGCCTGTCGTCCGCAACAGGCGGCCCACAACCCGTCGCCCGCTGCGCTGCGTATTGCCGTGGATACGCGCCCGGCACAATGGCGTGTACTCAAGTGCCGTGGCGGCATGCCCCCGGCCCTGCCCATCGCCTGCCCAGGGCGGGGCTGATGCACCATGCTCTGGGCCTGCATCCTCCTGCCCCAGTTGGCGCTGGACTCGATCCTGCGTGAACGGGACGACGCCGATACGCCACTGGTGCTGATCGGCGGCCCTGTGCAGCGTCGCCTGCTGCAAGCCGTCAACCCGGCGGCGGCGGCGCTTGGCCTGCGGGCGGGGCAGACGCTGACGGCAGCGCGGGCCCTGGCCGATGGCTTCCATTGTGTTGAGGCCGACCCGGCCCGCATCGAGCGGTTGCAGCAATTGCTCGCGGCCTGGGCCTACCGGTTCAGTGCCCAGGTCAGTCTGCATTACCCACGCGCCTTGCTGCTTGAAGTCGGCTCCAGCTTGCAGTTGTTCGGCCCATGGCCACTGTTCGAAGCCCGCTTGCGCGAAGAGCTGTCTGCCCTGGGCTTGCGCCAGCGCATCGTGCTCGCGACCAACCCGGTCGCGGCTCGGATGCTTGCCAACGGCCATGATGGCTTGGCTTTGACCTGCGCCGAGCAAACCCGGTCGGCACTGGCGCGCATGCCTGTCGACCGGGTGGGGTTGCCAGCGGACGCTGCCCAGGCCTTTGCGCGTATGGGCCTGCGCCAGTTGGGCCAAGTGCTGGCCTTGCCGCGCGAGGCGCTGGCCAGGCGGTTTTGCGCCGATGTGCAGTTGCACTTGGACCGATTGCTTGGGCTGCGTTCCATGGGGCTGGACTTCTATCAGCCGCCAGACCGCTTCGAATCGCGCCTGGAACTCAACTTCGACGTTGAATCACATCAGGCCTTGCTGTTCCCGTTGCGGCGCATGCTCAATGACCTGGCGGCCTTCCTCGCCGGGCGCGACTGCGGTGTGCAGCGCTTCAGCCTGCACCTGGAGCACGTCGAAGGGCCGGACACCCTGCTGCACGTTGGGCTGCTGTCTGCTGAGCGGGATGCCGCCCTGCTGTTCGAACTGGCCCGCGGGCGCCTTGAGCCGCTGCGCATTCCGGCACCGGTGCGCAACCTGCGGCTGGTCGCCGATGACCTGCCTGCCTTCGTGCCCCAGCATCAGGCACTGTTCGACCCCCGCGCCAAGCAGGCCCAGCCCTGGGAGCAACTGCGCGAACGCCTGCGCGCTCGCCTCGGTGATGAGGCCGTCAACGGGTTGCGTGCCGAGGCTGACCACCGCCCCGAGTGCGCCTGGCAGCAGGCGGAGCAGGGCGCCCAGGGTCACCTGCCGGTGATGCCGGGTAGCCGCCCAGGCTGGTTGCTGCCCACGCCGCAGGCCTTGGATACGGCTGACCACAAGCTGCTGGGCCAGGCCGAACGGATCGAGTCAGGTTGGTGGGACGGTGGCGACGTGCGCCGTGATTACTACCGCATCGAAACCCGTGATGGCCTGCGTGGCTGGGCCTATCGCGACCTGGCTCAACCCGGCCCGCTGTGGCTGCAGGGCTGGTTCGCATGAGTGCTCCGGGCTACGCCGAGTTGCATTGCCTGTCCAACTTCAGTTTTCAGCGCGGTGCATCCAGCGCCGAAGAGCTGTTCCGCCGCGCCCGCGAGCAGGGTTACCAGGCGCTGGCGATCACCGACGAGTGCACCCTGGCCGGTATCGTACGCGCCTGGCAAGCAGCCAAAGACCAGCAGATGCGCCTGATCGTCGGCAGCGAAGTGCGCCTGCAGGATGGCCCCAAACTGGTGTTGCTGGCGCAGAACCTCACGGGCTACCAGAACCTCTGTGCCTTGATCACCCGTGCCCGACGGCGGGCCGAAAAGGGTGACTACCAATTGCTCGCTGACGATCTTGAGCCTCATCACGAAGGGTTGCTGGCGCTGTGGATCGCCGATGATGCCGACGATCAGGCGACGGGCAGATGGCTGTGCGAGATGTTCGCCGAGCGCCTGTGGCTGGGCGTGCACCTGCACCGGGGCAGCGATGATGCCCGGCGCCTGGCCCGCTTGCGCGAACGGGCGGCGCAGCTGGGTGTCCGCGCTGTGGCCTGTGGTGACGTGCATATGCACGTGCGGGGCCGGCGCGCCCTGCAGGACTGCATGACCGCGATTCGCCATCACTGCAACGTGGCCGAGGCAGGGCGCCACCTGTTCGCCAATGGCGAGCGTCACCTGCGTTCGCTGGAGCAACTGGGTGAGCTGTACCCGGCAGATCTGCTGGCCGAGAGCCTGACCATCGCCGAACGTTGCCAGTTCGACCTGGCCGAACTGCGCTACCAGTACCCACGCGAACTGGTGCCCGAGGGCCAGACCCCCGCCAGCTGGTTGCGCGCATTGTGCGAGCGGGGCTTGCCGCAGCGCTGGCCGTCAGGGCCGAGCAGCAAGGTCCGTGCGGTGCTGGACAAGGAACTGACGCTGATCGAGGAACTGGGCTACGAAAGCTATTTCCTGACCGTGCACGACATCGTTGCCTTTGCCCGCAGCCAGCATATTCTCTGCCAGGGCCGTGGCTCGGCAGCCAACTCGGTGGTGTGCTTCGTATTGGGCATCACCGAGCTTGACCCAATGGAGCATCGGCTGTTGTTCGAACGCTTCTTGTCGCGCGAGCGCAACGAGCCACCCGATATCGACGTGGACTTCGAACATGACCGGCGCGAAGAGGTGATCCAGTATGTGTTCCGCCGTTACGGCCGGCATCGCGCTGCGCTGACCGCGGTGGTCAACACCTACCATGCTGCCGGTGCTGTTCGCGATGTGGCCAGGGTGCTGGGCCTGCCGGCCGACCAGGTGGATGCCCTGGCCAAATGCTGCGGCCGCTGGAGCGACCGTATCCCGGACGAGCAACGGCTGGCCGAGGCCGGTTTCGAGCCCGGCAGCCCTTCGCTGCGGCGCATTCTGGTGCTGGCCGGTGAACTGATCGGCTTTCCACGCCACCTGTCCCAGCACCCCGGTGGCTTCGTCATTTCCGAACAGCCGCTGGCCCACCTGGTGCCGGTGGAGAACGCCGCAATGGCCGAGCGCACGGTGATCCAGTGGGACAAGGACGACCTGGACATGGTCGGTCTGCTCAAGGTCGATGTCCTGGCGTTGGGCATGCTCAGCGCCTTGCGCCGCTGTTTCGACCTGCTGCAGCGGCATCGGAGTCGGCAGCTGACCCTGGCGACCATCCCCGGCGAAGACCCGGCGACCTATGCGATGATCAGCCGCGCCGAAACCATGGGCGTGTTCCAGATCGAGTCACGGGCACAGATGGCCATGCTGCCGCGGCTCAAGCCCGAGACCTTCTATGACCTGGTGATCGAGGTCGCCATCGTGCGCCCCGGCCCAATCCAGGGTGACATGGTTCACCCTTACCTGCGTCGGCGCCTCAAGCAGGAGCCGGTGACCTACCCCTCGGCAAAGCTCAAGGAAGTCTTCGAGCGCACCCTGGGCGTGCCGTTGTTTCAGGAGCAGGTGATGGAGCTGGCCATGGTCGCTGCCGACTACAGCCCCGGCGAGGCCGACCAGCTGCGCCGCAGCATGGCGGCCTGGAAGCGCCATGGCGGGCTCGAGCCCCATCGCCAGCGGCTGGTGGAGGGCATGCTGCGCAACGGCTACGACCTGGCGTTCGCCGAGCGCATCTTCGAACAGATCAAAGGCTTTGGCAGTTACGGCTTCCCTGAATCGCACGCGGCCAGCTTCGCCTTGCTGTGCTATGCCAGCAGCTGGCTCAAGTGCCATGAACCGGCGATCTTCACCTGTGCCCTGGTCAACAGTTGGCCGATGGGCTTCTACAGCCCGGATCAGCTGCTGCAGGAGGCGCGGCGACAAGGCATCGAAGTACGTCCGGTGGATGTGTTCCATAGCGAATGGGATTGCACGCTGGAGCCCGATCAGCACGGGGTCCTGGCCATTCGCCTTGGGCTGCGACAGATCCGTGGTTTCAGCGAGGCGGATGCTCGCCGGCTGGAGCAGGCGAGGGCGCAACGCCCCTGGCGGGATGTCGAGGACGTGTGCCTGCGCGCAGGTCTCGACAGCCGTGCCCGCGCCCGGCTGGCCGATGCGGGGGCACTGCGAGCCCTGGCCCGCGACCGTCACCAGGCGCGCTGGCAGGTGGCGGCGGTGCAGGCGCAGTTGCCGCTGTTCGCCGAGGTGCAGGCAGTGCCGGAAGCACAGGTAGCATTGCCCGCACCCACGGTCGGCGAAGACCTGGTTGCTGACTACACCACCTTGGGCACCACCTTGGGCCCGCACCCGCTCAGGCTTTTGCGCTCACGGCTGCGGGCGTTGGGGTGTCGCAGTTGCGGCGAGCTGGCGGGGCTTGAGCATGGCGATGCGATTGCCGTGGCCGGGCTGGTGGTGGGGCGGCAGCGGCCGCAGACCGCCAGCGGGGTGACATTCGTTACGCTGGAGGATGAGTTCGGCATGGTCAACGTGGTGGTCTGGCGTGACCTGGCCGAGCGGCAGCGGCGGGCGCTGGTGGGGTCCCAGCTGCTCAAGGTGAGCGGGCGGCTGGAGCAGGACAACGGGGTGCGGCATCTGATCGCCCGGCGGCTGGAGGACATCAGCCCCTTGTTGCAGGGGCTGGATGTAAAGAGCCGAGATTTTCACTGACTTCACTGGCCTCTTCGCGGGTGAGCCCGCTCCCACGGGGTCAGCACAGTTTTCGAAGCCGGCGCCGTACCTGTGGGAGCGGTTTTACCCGCGAAGAAACCAACCCGGTCTGTCAGACCATCGCCAGATGCTGCTTGCGCGTCGGTGCCGGAAACGCCCGGTCCATCGCCCGCTGGTCTTCAAGGGTCAGGGTCAACGCCCCGGCAGCCGCATTCAACCGCACATGCTCGGCAGATACAGCCTTGGGAATGGCAATCACGTCATTCTCCCGCGTCACCCAGGCCAGGCTGACCTGCGCCGGCGTTGCGCCATGGCGCTCGGCGATTTCGCTCAGCACCGGGTGCTGCAACAGCCGCCCGGCCTGGGCCAGCGGGCAATAGGCCATGGTCGGCAAGCCGCGCTGGCGGCTCCAGGGCAACAGGTCGAACTCGATGCCCCGCTGCGCCGGGTTGTACAACACCTGATTGGTGGCGCAATCCGGGTTGTGCAGTTCGCGCAGGTCGTCGACATCGAAGTTGGACACCCCCCAGCGGCCGATCTTGCCTTGCTCGCGCAAGCGCTCGAAGGCCTCGACCGTTTCCTCCAGCGGATACTGGCCGCGCCAGTGCAGTAGATAAAGGTCGATCATTTCGCTGCCCAGGCGCTTCAGGCTGCGCTCGCAGGCTTCAGCCACACCGCGGCGGCTGGCGTTGTGCGGATAGACCTTGCTGACCAGAAACACCTGGTCACGGCGCCCGGCGATGGCTTGGCCGACCACGGCTTCGGCGCCGCCCTCGGCATACATCTCGGCGGTGTCGATCAGGGTCAGGCCCTGTTCGATGCCTTGTTGCAAGGCCGCCACTTCGGCGGCCCTGTGCGACGGGTCTTCGCCCATGTACCAGGTGCCCTGGCCAATGGCCGGCACGCTGCAACCTGCCAGTTTCACGTAACGCATGTCACCTCCGGAGTCTGGGTATGGGAAAGCAATACGTCGAGCAGCGCCTGGGCTGCAGTGGAAAGCTTGTGGTCGGCCAGGGCGATCACGCTGATGCGCCGTTCCACCGTGGGTTCTACCAGCGTCACGCAACGTGCGCCGAGTTCCTGCATCTGGTTGATGCACAGCGCAGGCACAGCGCTCACGCCAAGGCCACTGGCAACCATGCGGCCGATGGTCGAAAGCTGATGGCTTTCAAAGGCCACCGCCAGCTTGCCGTGGCGCGCCGCGACATTCTGCTCCAGCAGCAGACGCACTGCCGACGGGCGTTGCAAGGCAATGAAGTCTTCGGCCAGCAACTGCGCCCAGGTGACCTCGGACTGCAAAGCCAGTGGCGAGTCTGCCGGCACCACGGCGACGAAGCGGTCCATGTATAGCGGGTGGAAATTCAGGCCTTCGCTGTTATCCGGCTCGAAACCGATGCCCAGTTCGACGCGGCGATGGCGCACCAGTTCCAGCACTTGTTCGTTGATCACGTCGTGCACCGTGACGTTGACCTTGGGATAACGCTGGCGGAACACCTTGAGCGATTGCGGCAGCAGGTTGCCAGCAAAGGCTGGCATCGCCGCCACCGAGACGCGGCCAAGCTGCAGGGTGAAGCGCTGGCGCAGCATCTCTTCGGTGTCGTCCCAGTCGGCCAGCAGGCGCCGGGCCAGCGGCAGCAGCACCTCGCCCTCGGCAGTCAGGCTGACGCTGCGGGTGGTGCGGGTGAGCAGGGCGCCGCCGAGGTTGTCTTCCAGCGCCTTGATGGTCAGGCTCAGGGCCGGTTGCGACACATGCAAGTGTTCACCGGCCTGGGCGAAGCTCTGGTACTTGGCTACGGTGACGAAGGCACGCAGTTGCTTGACGTTCATGACAGTCTCGAGCGCTGTTTTGGAAAAGTTATCAATCGATGATGAAAACAAAATTAACAAATCAGTCGCCAGCGGTGAAGATGGCTTCACACGCTCACCGACAGCCTCGTCGGTTCAACAACTACAAAAGGCGGATCAGCATGGCCGGACTGGACAAGCGCGTAGCAACCTATGAAGAGGCCCTGGCAGGCCTGACCGACAACATGACGGTACTGGCCGGCGGCTTCGGCCTGTGCGGCATCCCCGAAAACCTGATTGCCGAAATCAAGCGCCTTGGCGTCAAGGGCCTGACCGTGGTCTCCAACAACTGCGGTGTCGACGGCTTCGGCCTGGGCGTTCTGCTGGAAGACCGGCAGATCCGCAAAATGATTGCCTCCTACGTTGGCGAGAACGCCGAATTCGAACGCCAGCTGCTCAGTGGCGAGCTGGAAGTCGAACTGACCCCGCAAGGCACCCTGGCCGAGAAAATGCGCGCCGGCGGTGCAGGCATCCCGGCCTTCTTTACCGCGACCGGTTACGGCACCCCGGTTGCCGACGGCAAGGAAGTGCGCGAGTTCAAGGGCCGCAAGTACATCCTCGAAGAGTCCATCACCGGCGACTTCGCCATCGTCAAGGGCTGGAAGGCCGACCACTACGGCAACGTGGTGTACCGCAACACCGCGCAGAACTTCAACCCGCTGGCGGCCACCGCTGGCAAGATCACCGTGGTCGAAGTGGAAGAAATCGTCGAGCCCGGCGTGCTGCTGCCCAGCGAAATCCATACCCCGGGCATCTATGTCGACCGGGTGATCGTCGGCACCTTCGAAAAACGCATCGAAAAGCGCACCGTCAAGGCCTGAGCGCCGTCCATCAGAACAACAAAGAGATCCTGACCATGGCACTGACCCGCGAACAGATGGCGCAACGCGTCGCCCGTGAACTGAAGGACGGCTACTACGTCAACCTCGGCATCGGCATCCCGACCCTGGTGGCCAACTATGTACCGGCCGACATGGACGTGATGTTGCAGTCCGAAAACGGCTTGCTCGGCATGGGCGAATTCCCCACCGAAAGCACCCTCGATGCCGACATGATCAACGCCGGCAAGCAGACTGTCACCGCCCGACGTGGCGCGTCGATCTTCGACTCGGCGCAATCGTTCGCCATGATCCGTGGCGGCCACGTCGACCTGACTGTACTGGGCGCTTTCGAAGTGGATGTGGAAGGCAACATCGCCTCGTGGATGATCCCTGGCAAACTGGTCAAGGGCATGGGCGGCGCCATGGACCTGGTCGCCGGTGCCGAGAACATCATCGTCACCATGACCCACGCCTCCAAGGATGGCGAGTCCAAGCTGCTGCCGCGTTGCAGCCTGCCGCTGACCGGTGCCGGCTGCATCCGCAAGGTCCTGACCGACCTGGCCTACCTGGAGATCGAAGACGGCGCCTTCATCCTGCGCGAGACCGCGCCGGGGGTGAGCGTCGAGGAGATCATCGAGAAAACCGCCGGCAAGCTGATCGTGCCGGATGATGTAAAGGAAATGACCTTCTAAAGCATCACACTGTCCCCCCTGTGGGAGCGGCCTTGCGTCGCGAATGGGCTGCAAAGCAGCCCCGCGATTTCAGCACCGATGCTGAGATCGCGGGACCGCTTCGCGGTCCTTTCGCGACGCAAGGCCGCTCCCACAGGGGTTTTGTGTTTTTACTGACGTATCCGATAAGACCAATAAAAGGAAGTAACCGTGGCCGCTGAAATCCAAGACAGCCGCTCCGCCCGCTTTGCCCTGCGTTGTTCCAACTGGGCCGAACGCTGGTTCCCCGACTCCTGGGTATTTGCCGCCCTCGCCGTGTTGCTGGTGTGCATCGGCGCCCTGGCCATGGGCGCCAAGCCGACCGACACTGCCAAAGCGTTCGGCGATGGCTTCTGGAGCCTGATCCCGTTCACCATGCAAATGGCTTTCGTGGTCATCGGCGGCTACGTGGTGGCCAGCTCGCCACCGGCGGCCCGGCTGATCGACCGGCTGGCGCGCATCCCCGGCAATGGCCGGTCGGCGGTGTGCTGGGTTGCGCTGATCTCGATGGTGGCCTCGCTGCTCAACTGGGGGCTGTCGCTGGTGTTTGGCGGCCTGCTGGTCCGTGCCTTGGCCCGTCGTACCGAGCTGAAGATGGACTATCGCGCCGCAGGTGCTGCCGCCTACCTGGGCCTGGGCGCTGTCTGGGCGCTGGGCCTTTCGTCTTCGGCCGCGCAGTTGCAGGCCAACCCGGCCAGCCTGCCGCCATCGATCCTGTCGATCACGGGCGTGATCCCGTTCACCGAGACCATTTTTCTCTGGCAGTCCGGCGTGATGCTGGCAGCCCTGGTGATCGTCTCGCTGGTGATCGCCTATGCCACGGCGCCTGGCCCGAACAGTGCGCGTAGCGCCGAAGCCTGTGGCGTCGACCCCAGCTTTACCGCGCCAGCGCCAGCCAGGCGTACCCGCCCCGGTGAATGGCTGGAGCACAGTCCGATCCTGATCCTGATGCTGGTGGCCCTGGCCGCTGGCTGGCTGTACCAGGAGTTCGCCACCAAGCCGGCGATAACGGCGATTTCCGGGCTGAACACCTATAACCTACTGTTCATCATGCTCGGTGCCTTGCTCCACTGGCGACCGCGCAGCTTCCTCGATGCCGTGGCCCGCGCCGTGCCGACCACCACCGGGGTGCTGATCCAGTTCCCCCTGTACGGCTCGATCGCAGCGATCCTGACCCAGGTCAAGGGGGTGGATGAACAGACCCTGGCTCACCACATTTCGCTGTTCTTCACCCAGATCGCCACCCATGACACCTACGCGTTGCTGATGGGCGTGTATTCCGCGGTGCTGGGCTTCTTCATCCCGTCGGGCGGTGGCAAGTGGATCATCGAGGCGCCGTACGTGATGCTGGTGGCCAACGACCTGAAATACCACTTGGGCTGGGCGGTGCAGATCTACAACGCTGCCGAGGCGTTGCCGAACCTGATCAACCCGTTCTACATGCTGCCGCTGCTGGGCGTGCTGGGGCTCAAGGCGCGTGATCTGATAGGCTTCTCGTTCGTGCAGTTGCTGGTGCATGTGCCGTTGGTGCTGGTGTTGCTCTGGGCCTTGGGCACTACCTTGCAATACGTGCCCCCGGTGATGCCTTGAACTAGTTGTACTGCCTGCACCGGCCCTTCGCGGGTGAACCCGCTCCCACAGGTACTGCACCGCCCTTGAAGCTTGTCAGGATCCTGTGGGAGCGGGTTTACCCGCGAAGAGGCCGGTGCAGGTTTTCAATCAGCCAGCTTTGCCAACAATGCTGCCAAGGTCGCTTTCCCTGGCGCGTCCAGACCGAAAACGGGTCGCCGCGGTTCGCCCACTGACAGGCCGGTCATTTCTAGCCCGGCCTTGATGGTTGCCGGCAACCCGCCTTTGAGAATGAAATCCAGCAAGGGCAGCTGCCGATAGAACAGCGCCCTGGCCTGCGCCAGGTCTCCCTTCAGCACTGCCTGATACAAACCTTGGTTCAGTGCCGGAATCAGGTTCGGCGCTGCCGTGCACCAGCCCTTTGCCCCGGCCACGAACGCTTCCAGCGCCAGCGGGTTGCAGCCGTTGTAGAACGGCACCTGGCCTTCACCCAGCAAATGCAGCTTGTGCATGCGCTGGATGTCGCCGGTGCTTTCCTTGACCATGGTCACGTTGGCCACTTCGCGGACGATGCGCAGGATCAGCTCCACCGACATGTCGGTGCCGCTGGTGGCCGGGTTGTTGTAGAGCATGATCGGGATATCGATGGCCTCACCGATGGCGCGGTAGTGCTGGAGGATCTCGGCTTCGCTGAGTTTCCAGTAGGCGGCCGGCAGTACCATCACCGCGTCGGCGCCCTGGGCCTGGGCAAAACGGGCGCGTCGCACGGCACCGGCGGTAGTCAGATCGGACACGCTGACGATGCTTGGCACCCGTTTGTCGATCTGCGCAAGGCTATACTCGGCCACCTGCTGCCATTCGCTGTCGCTGAGATAGGCCCCTTCGCCGGTGCTGCCCAAGGGCGCGATGGCCTGCACGCCGCCGTCGATCAGGCGTTCGATGGACTGGCGCAACGCGGGCAGGTCGAGCTGTTCGCCACCAGCGCTGAAGGGGGTGATGGTGTAGCCGATGATGCCGTGGATTTCAGTGGTCATTTTAAAAGGCTCCGCAAGCAAGGCATTCAGGGTTCAGTTCAGGCAGTCGGCGTGGGTGCGCAGGCACTGCCGGGCAAAGTAGTTGAAGGCAGCGGCATGGCGCTTGGGCCGGTCGATCCAGTCGTGGGCTTCACGGCCCAGTGCCGGGTCGATGGGCTTGAGGGTGCCAGCCGACATCGCCAGCAGTTGCAGGCGTGCGGCGCGCTCGATCAACTGGGCGTACACGCAGGCCTGCTCGATGCTGATGCCGGTGGACAGCTGGCCATGGTGCGAGAGCAGAATGGCGCGCTTGTCCCCCAGTGCGGCACTGATGATCTCGCCTTCCTCGTTGCCCACCGGCACGCCAGGCCAGGCTTCAAGGAAGGCACAGTCGTCGTACAGCGGGCACAGGTCCATATGCGAGACCTGCAGCGGGACTTCCAGCATCGACAGGGCGGCAACGTGGGTCGGGTGGGTATGGATGATGCAGTTCACATCCGGCCGGGCGCGGTACACCCAGCTGTGGAAGCGATTGGCCGGGTTGGGCATGCCTTGGCCTTCGAGCACGTCGAGGTCCTCGTTGACCAGCAACAGGTTGCTGGCGCTGATTTCATCGAAACCCAGGCCCAGCTGCTGGGTGTAGAAAGTCCCGGGTTGCGGGCCGCGGGCGCTGATCTGCCCGGCCAGGCCGGAGTCGTGGCCATGATCGAACAGAATTCGGCAGGTCAGGGCCAGCTTTTCTCGTACAGTCCACGTATTATCGGCAAGCGAGCCTTGCATCTGCGTCAGCGCCTGCTGGACCAGTTGGTCCTTGCTGAGTGTCAGGGTCTTGGCCATGGGGTTTTCCTCTGTGGCGTGATGAGCGATGTCAGCGCTGGCCGGTTCCGAAGCTTTGGTCGGTCGAGGAATCTGCCGGTGCGTGACACAAATAATCCTATATGACACAAAGTGTCATAAGCAAGCCTGTGGACCCGGGAAAATCGCGTCGCATGTCTAACCGATTGAAAGTATTGAGAAAAAAACTTGGGGTCACGCTTGAGGCGCTGGCCGAGAAGTCCGGCATGACCAAGAGCTACCTGTCCAAGGTGGAGCGTGGCCTGAATACGCCGTCCATCGCTGCTGCGCTGAAGCTGGCGCGGGCGCTGAATGTCAACGTCGAAGATTTGTTCGCCGAGGAGCAGGCCGCCCAGAGCCGCTATAGCCTGGTACGCCAGGGCGAGCGTCAGCCGCTGGTGGGCGATGGCCATGGGCCGGGCTACGCAGCCTTGACCCGTCAGTTCGGGCAGCACAGCCTGTTGCCGTTCCTGATCAAGCCGCCGACCGAGTTCAGCGACCCGACCTTCAAGGAGCATGACGGTGAGGAGTTCTTGTTCGTCCACGCCGGCCAGGTGGAGGTCGACTTCATCAATGAGCGGGTGTTGCTGGAGCAGGGCGATGCACTGCACTTCAATGCCCAGACACCGCACCGCTTGCGCTCGGTCGGCGCGCAGCCGGCGCAGCTGCTGGTAGTGGTGCAGCACGGCGGCGAATGAGGGCCGGACGATGATCGAGGTGTCGCGGTTCTGGCGGGATCCGGCATTGCCCTTCGTCGAAGCCCGGCGCGTGGGGGATGGGCGCAAGGTCTGTTATGCCGCGCATTCCCATGAGAGCTTTTCCATCGGCGTGATCACTGGCGGGCGCAGTACCTACCTGAGCGGCGCCAGTCAGGTCGAGGTAATGGCCGGTACCACGGTCTTGATGAACCCGGGTGTGGTTCACACCTGCAACCCGATCGCCGGCCAGCCCTGGTCGTACCTGATGCTTTTCGTCGACATGCCGTGGTTGCTGGCTCGGGGCTTCGTCCTGCCTGCGCAGACGTTCAGTGCCTCTGCTGGGTTGTACAGCCGGCTGCTGCAATTGTTTGCCGACCTGTTCGACGCCGAGTTGAATGATCGAGAAGCACGGCTGGCCGCTTTTTTTGCCGATCTTCCCGGCTATTTGCACCCCAATGCGCACAAGCTGCCAAGCGAACATCCGCAATTGGATGCTGCTGCGGCATTCATTCGTGCGCACCGGAGCGACCCGCTTGGCCTGGCAGATATCTGCGCGGCGTGCGGCCTGTCCCGGTCCTATCTGATCCGTGCGTTCCGCCAGCGCTTCGGCCTGACCCCTCACGGTTATTTGCTGGATCAGCGGGTGCAGCATGCGCGGGCGCAACTGCGCAAGGGCAGGGCGATCGCCGACGTGGCACTGGAGGCAGGTTTTGCCGACCAGGCGCATCTTCAGAGGGCGTTCAAACAGCACCTGGCGGCGACACCCGGGCATTACCGAGATGCAGTGCCGGCCTCTTCGCGGCTAAAGCCACAGGCATAGCGCCAGCTTCAGATCCGGCGCGGTCCCTGTGGGAGCGGCTTTAGCCGCGAATAGGCCGGCACTGGCGACATCAAACCAGCAGATAAACCGCACTCCCCACCAGTAACACCGCCAGCCCCCGATTCAGCAACCGTAGATACCGCGGGTCCCGCAGGTACTGGCGGATCACACTCCCGGCCCAGGCCCAGCAGGCGACCGAGACGAAACAGATCGGCCCATAGATCCAGGTGAACAACCACAACAGATGCTGTTCGCCACCGGTGTAGGCGCCCACACCCGCCACCGCAGCCAGCCAGGCCTTGGGGTTGAGCCATTGCATCGCTGCGCCATGCCAGGCCGAGGGAGCACGTGGCTGATCCGAGCCACCCAGCTGACCATCATCGCTGGCCAGCTTCCAGGCCATGTACAGCAGAAACGCCACGCCACCCCAGTGCAGCGCCAGCTCCAGGTGCGGCCAGCGCAACAGCAGTTCATGCAACCCCAGGCCGACCAGCACCAGCAACAGGCAGAAGCCCAGCGTCGCGCCTGTTACATGCCACATACTCGCTCGCAAGCCATGGCGGGCACCGCTGCCAAGGGCGACGACATTGACCGGCCCGGGCGAGATCGAAGCGGCGAGGGCGAATGCGGCCATGGAAAGGGACAGGCTCATTTCCGTAACTCCGTGGATTGATGAATGCCGCCATCCTCTAGCCTTGCGCAGCGGTGGTATTGAATAAAAGTCCCCTGAAAGCTGGTTACAGGTTTTGTAATAGTTTCGCGCTATCAGAAAAATCTGCTGTGCTTGTAGCATCGTCTTTCCTTTTTCAATCAAGGCCTATATGAGCACCTTCGCGGAACCCCCCAGTCCCTGGCCGTCCCGGCCATCCCCCCTTCGTCTGCGTGACGCCTTCTTCGTGAGTACCCGCTAATGGAATGGCTAGCTGATCCTACGGCCTGGCTAGGCCTGTTGACGCTTATCGTCCTCGAGCTGGTGCTGGGTATCGACAACCTGGTGTTCATCGCCATCCTCGCCGACAAGCTGCCACCGCATCAGCGCGACCGCGCGCGGGTCATCGGCCTTAGCCTGGCGCTGATCATGCGTTTGGGCCTGTTGGCCAGTATCTCGTGGATGGTCACCCTGACCGCACCGCTGTTCGAAGTGTTCGGCAAAAGCTTCTCTGGCCGTGACCTGATCATGCTGTTCGGCGGTGTGTTCCTGCTGTTCAAGGCGACCATGGAATTGCACGAACGCCTGGAAGGGCATGCCACCCAGGCTACGGGAGCCGTGCGTCATGCCTTGTTCTGGCCGATCGTGGCGCAGATCGTCGTGCTCGACGCGGTGTTCTCGCTGGACGCGGTGATCACGGCCGTTGGCATGGTCGAAGAATTGTCGGTGATGATGATCGCAGTGATCTTCTCGATCGGCATCATGATCGTCGCCAGCAAACCATTGACCCGTTTCGTCAACGCGCACCCGACGGTGATCATGCTGTGTCTGGGCTTCCTGATGATGATCGGTTTCAGCCTCACCGCCGAAGGCCTGGGCTTCCATATCCCGAAAGGCTACCTGTACGCGGCCATTGGCTTCTCGATTCTCATCGAGCTGTTCAACCAGTTGGCCCGTGCCCGCCGCAAGCGCAGCCTGCAGCAGCACCGGCCACTGCGTGAGCGTACCGCGCATGCGGTGCTGCGCCTGCTGGGTGGCCGCCGGGTCGAGGCTGACGAGGTGGGCGAAGAAATCGCCGACCTGGTCGAAGGGGGCGAAGAGCAGGTGCTGTTCGACCGCCGTGAGCGGGTGATGATCAGCGGCGTGCTGAACCTGGCCGAGCGGCCGATCCGCACGGTGATGACCGCGCGTGCCGAGGTCGACGTGCTTGACCTGGCGCAACCCGCGCAGGCCATTACCGAGGCGCTGGCCAACTCGCCGTACTCGCGCCTGCCGCTGATTCGCAACGGCCATATCGAGGAACCGCTGGGCTTCGTGCACAAGAAGGAGCTGCTCAAGGAGCTGCTGACCGGCAGTCAGCCGGACCTGGAGCGCATGGCCCGGGCGCCGTTGAACCTGCTGGAGAGTTTCAGCATCCTCAACGCCCTCGAGCAAATGCGTAGCCAGTCAACGCACATTGCCTTCGTGATCAACGAGTTCGGCGATTTCACTGGTCTGCTGACCATGACCGACATCCTCGAGTCGATCGCCGGTGAGTTGCCGGATGCCAGCGAGGTGGAAGGCCCGGCGATCATCGAGGAAGATGGCAGCTTTGTCGTCAGTGGTGCCCTGAACCTGAGCCAGGTCCAGGCGCGGACAGGCTTCAGCGCCCGCGCCACCGAGGACTACCAGACCCTGGCAGGACTGGTGATGAGCTTGCTGGACCGCCTGCCGGTGGTGGGTGACCAGTTGGCCTGGAACGGTTGGCGCATGATTGTGGTGGCGGTGGAGGAGCGCCGGGTACGCCAGGTGCGCCTTACACCGAGCGCCGACGCTGACGCATCAGGTGCTTGAAGCCTTCAAGCACCAGCACCAGCACCGCGGCCCAGATCGGCAGGTAGGTCAGCCACTGATCCGGGCCGATGGTTTCGCCCAGTAGCAGGGCGACGCCCACCAGCAACACCGGCTCGACGTAGCTGAGCAGGCCGAACAGGCTGAACGGCAACAGGCGGCTGGCCAGCACGTAGGCGATCAGTGCGCAGGCGCTGATCGCCCCTAGCAGTGGAATCAGAGCATACAGGCCTGGGTGCTGGTGCAGATCGGCCGTCGTCAACGGCCCCTGGGTGACGAAATACAGCGCCCAGGGCAGCAACAGGCACATGTCGCACCACAGGCCACCCAGGTGGTCGGTGCGGCAGCGTCGCCGCAAGACGAAGTAGATCGGGTAGCCGATCGTCACCAACAAGGTTTCCCAGGCGAAGCTGCCATTCTGGTACAACTCGTGCCCGACACCCAGCGCGGCGCAGCCGACCGCCACTTGTTGCAGGCGTGACAAGCGCTCGCCATACACCAGGCGCCCGGTCAGCACCATTGCCAGCGGCAGCAGGAAATAGCCCATCGACACTTCCAGGCTACGCCCGTGCAACGGCGCCCAGAGGAACAGCCACAGCTGCACCCCCATCAACCACGAGGTACCGACCATGCCCAGCAGCAGGGTCGGCGTCCGGCGCACGCGGGCGAGCAGTTCACCGACGCGCTTCCAGTCTTTGCTGGCCAACATGAACAGGGTGAGGCAGGGCAGGGTCAACAACGTGCGCCAGCCAAAGATCTCTTCGCCGTCGAGCGGCGACAGCAAGGAGGTATAGAAATACATCACGGCGAACAGACAGGACGCCATGACCGACGAAATAATGCCTTTTGACACGAATGCCTCGGATAGGGAGTGAGCGGGTGGATCAGCCGCGCATGATCTCAGGGGCCGCGTCTTGCGGCAACCGCGCAACCGCCGGGTGGGTAGCGAGTGCCTTGAGGAAGTCGGCCGCCGGCATCGGCCGGGCAAACAGATAGCCTTGCTGGAAGTCCACCCCGCTGCGTGCCAGGTAGTCACGCTGCACGTCGGTTTCCACCCCTTCGGCAACGATGCCCAGGCCCAGCTTGGCGGACAGTTCGATGATGCTGTCGAGTATGTGTTGCGACAGCGCGTCACCACCGATCATGGCCACGAAACTCTGGTCGATCTTCAGGTAATCGACCTTGAACTGGCGCAGGTAATTGAGGCTCGACTGGCCGGTGCCGAAGTCATCCAGGGCGATCATCACCCCCATGTCATGCAGTTTGGTGAACAGTTCGAGGGCTACCGGTGTGGCTTCAAGCAGCTTGCGCTCGGTCAGCTCCAGGGTCAGCCGGACTCGCCCTGGGGGAAAATGCTGGAGGAAGGTGCGGCAGTCGTCGAGCAGGCTCAGGTCGCGGCAGTGATCGGCGGTAATGTTGATGCCGATGTGGAAACCGTCCTCCAACAGCGCGGTGTAGGGGGCAAGACTTTGCGCAGTGTGCAGCATGAGGGCACGGGTCATGGCGACGATCTGGCCGCTGTGTTCGGCATAGGGGATGAACAGGTCCGGACGCACCAGGCCCTCACGGGGATGGTTCCAGCGCATCAGCACTTCAGCTCCGGCCCAGCGGTAGTCGCCCTTGCGCACCACGGGTTGGAAGTACGGCAGAAACTCGTCCGCCTCCAGCGCCCGGCGCAGCTCGGCACGCGGCGAGCTGGCCCGGCGAATCTGCCAGCGGCAGGCGCAACCGGCCACCACGCCGAGTACCAGCAGCAGGCTGAGCAGGGCGGGGTAGTGGCTGCGTAGCACTTCACCTTGTTTGCCGGCTTCGTAGCCGCCGTGCACGCTGAACGGGTAGCGGGTCGAGCCCAGCGTCACATCGGCGGCGGCGGCTGCCGGTGGCACGCCTTCATGCACTACGCCGTCCTTGCCCATCCAGGCCTTGCCGACACGGATCTGCAGGGTTTCCTCCGGGCCAATCAGGCGCAAGGCTGTGAGCAGATGGTCGCCATCGACGGTGGTGATCGCGCCGCGGTCGCCATCGCTGGCGCGATAGACCAGCAGGGGATGGCCAGGCGTTACCGAATTGCCATCCATCAGCCATAGCCGGCCATCGGTATAGTCATTGGTCTCGACCTGTTCGTCGAAATCGCCGAACAGCGAACTGCAGTACAGGTTATGGTGCTGGAACAGGTTGGTCGAACGCACGAAGGCATTGCGCGTGACCTGGCTGCGCAAGGCCAGCTGGGCATCTGCGCAGGGGGTGCCGGCCAGTGGCAGCAGGGTCAGCGCGGCATTGGCCAGGTTGTCCAGAATATGGTCGACATGTTCGATCACCTGGCGTGTCGTCGCCTCGCTGCTGGCGCGCAATTCGCGCTCGATCTGCCAGTTCATTACCGCCAGGCCGCAGGCAAGCGGCACCACGCTGACGATCCAGGGCAGCAGCGTGCGCCAGCTCCAGCGAGCGGGGCGTTTGGCGGTAAGCGGCATGCTGGGGGATCTTCCTGATGATTGACGTGTTGAGGATAGCCGTTTGTCGGCGCAGGTGGCGAACTAAAGCGCGACAAAGCAATTTACGCACTGTAGAATCGGTTTACGAATACAACAATAAGGTCCTTCGTTTCTGAAGGGTCAACCCTCGCAGAGAATGGGTCCATATGACATACCATGGGTTCAAGCTGATCATTGGTGACTTCCTCGCCCGCAGCGTGCGCGGTATCCCATGCTCTCCACCATCGCCGTTCCACATCCTACGCAATCATTAATTTCCGCTGCAGATGAGGGTACGAACATGGCTGATATCTTTGACAATCCAATGGGCCTGATGGGCTTTGAGTTCATCGAACTGGCTTCGCCGACACCAGGCGTGCTGGAGCCGGTGTTCCAGATGCTCGGCTTCACCAAGGTGGCCACTCACCGCTCCAAGGACGTGCACCTGTACCGCCAGGGCGGCATCAACCTGATCCTCAACAATGAGCCAAAGAGCATCGCCTCTTACTTTGCCGCCGAGCATGGCCCGTCGGTGTGCGGCATGGCGTTCCGTGTGCGTAACGCCCATGAAGCCTACGCCCGGGCCCTGGAGCTGGGCGCCCAGCCAGTCGAGATCGAAACCGGCCCGATGGAACTGCGCCTGCCGGCCATCAAGGGCATTGGTGGTGCTCCGCTTTACCTGATCGACCGTTTCGATGAAGGCAGCTCGATCTACGATATCGACTTCAATTTCATCGAGGGTGTTGATCGCAACCCGGCGGGTGCAGGCTTGAAGATCATCGATCACCTGACCCACAACGTCTATCGCGGGCGCATGGCCTACTGGGCTGGCTTCTACGAGAAGCTGTTCAATTTCCGCGAGATCCGCTATTTCGATATCAAGGGCGAATACACCGGCCTGACCTCCAAGGCCATGACCGCGCCTGACGGCATGATCCGCATTCCGCTCAATGAAGAGTCATCCAAGGGTGCAGGGCAGATCGAAGAGTTCCTGATGCAGTTCAACGGCGAAGGCATCCAGCATGTGGCCTTCCTCACCGATGACCTGCTCAAGACCTGGGATGCCCTCAAGGGCCTTGGCATGCGATTCATGACCGCACCGCCGCAGACCTATTACGAAATGCTCGAAGAGCGCCTGCCAGGGCATGGCGAGCCAGTCGACCAGCTGCAGGCCCGTGGCATCCTGCTGGATGGCGCTTCCGAGCCGGGTGACAAGCGCCTGCTGCTGCAGATTTTCTCGGAAACCCTGCTTGGCCCGGTGTTCTTCGAATTCATTCAGCGTAAAGGGGATGACGGTTTCGGTGAAGGCAACTTCAAAGCCCTCTTCGAGTCCATCGAGCGTGACCAGGTGCGCCGCGGCGTGCTCAATGCCGAATGAGTGAATTCTGGCGCCGTCAGCCTTTGCTGGCGGCGCTGCGAGCACGCTGGCGACGTTGCCTGAACAGGCCCCAGTACGTGATCGAGCCGGTAATGACGCCTATCAGCGCCAAGATAGGGAAAAGCTGTTTCAATGTCTGGTGTGTCTGGTGTGCCGCATAGCCGTGGGCATAGCCTGCCTTGACGGTATAGCCATACTTGCTCGAGACCCCCTCCTGGTAAAACTCGACTTGTGATGGGCGCGCTGCATCGCGGCTATCGCCGTCGGCCCAGATGTAAAACTCATCAAATTCGAGCAGTAACGTCAGCCCCGTCTGAAATGCCCGCAACTCATTGCGCAGCAACTGGCCATAGGACGTGGCAATGATCCCTTTATTATTCTCACTCAGCTGATAGGCGAGCAGAACCGCATTGGGTGTTGCTGGCGCATCCAGCACCAGACGAAATTGCGAACGAGTATCCGGGAAAATGTCATCGGGTGGAAAAGGCGTTTTCAAGGTATTGCAATAGGTGCGGCGATCAACGGTCAAAGCCAACGAACGCAGATGCGGCGCTTTCGTGACCTGATCGACCAATTGCGGCAGGGCACTCTCGCAGGCGGTCCCTGCCAACTTCAGTGCAGCAGACGCGGATGCGTGTATGCGATCCAGTGCCAGGTCCACGGAATAGATCGCTTCCTTCACAGAGATTCGTGCGGTTTCTTCAAGCTTCTTGTCCTGCTGATAAAGCATGACCATCAGCCCGGTGCCGACCGGCAGCAGGCTTATTGCCAAAGTCAGCAACAGTTCTATCAAACCCTGCCCAGCAGTTTTGATTCTCGACATGAATGTTCGGCCCCCAGTTTCCAAGCTGCCCGAGATGGGCAGCCCAAGTGGTGAGCCTATGAATCAATTACTGTACTTGCTGTAATCCATAACCATGCGTGCTTGGTGAACTACGCTGCTGAGGTGTAGGACTCATCGCCGCGAAAGGGCAGCAATGACCTGCTCGGCCAGCAGGCTCGTCGAGGCTGGGTTCTGCCCGGTAATCAGCCGGTCGTCGCAAACCACGAACGGCTTCCACGGCTCGTCGGCCTTGCTGTAGTTGCCGCCCCGGGCAATCAGTTCGGTCTCGGTAAGAAAGGGCACGACCTTGTCCAGCTCTGCCAGTTTTTCTTCGGTATTGGAAAACCCGGTGACCTGCCGGTCCTTGAGCAGCAGGCTGTTGTCGCTGAGCTTGATGTTCAACAGGCCGACCACGCCGTGACAGACCGCGGCAACCACGCCGTTGTTTTCATGGATGCTGCGTGCCAGCTCCTGCAATGGCGGGTTGTCGGGGAAGTCGTACATGACACCGTGGCCGCCCGTGTAGTAGATGGCGCAGTAATCACTTGCCCTGACCTCGCCTGGGCTTGATGTTGCGCCCAGACGGTTCATGAACGATGTGTCGTCATACCATTGCCAGTCCAGCTCCGGGGCCATTTGCAGGCTATGCGGGTCGATGGGTACATAGCCGCCATTCGGGCTCACATAATCGACTTCATACCCAGCTTTCAGCGCGACCTCGACAAAGTGCACGGCTTCCCCCAGCCATAGGCCCGTGGCCCGCTTCAGGCTCGGGTACTTGGCGGTGTTGGTCAGTACTACCAGAATCTTCTTGCTCATCACCTCGCTCCCGGGTCTGTCGTCGTGGGGCAATGGGGTCAGTGGCGCGGGGAAAACCTGTTAAGCATAGCTTCCGTTTGCCAAGGCGCTACTTCGGTAACGGGCCTATGCTGGTGGTCGGTGCCTGCGCACGCTGGATGCGCAGCTATTGCAGTGGCAGATGGTCGGGCAGATGATGCGCAAACGGAATCTTCATCCCAACGCAACGGTGGAAACGACAGTGCTGGTAAACGACACGCCGCGCAAACCTTCAGCCCAAGGCATGGAACTCGCCACGCGGCCGGCAACGGCAGCGGGCATGGCTGAGCAGGTCACGCGGTTCGACTGGTGTTACAGCCCGCTCGGGCCGCTGCCGCATTGGCAGGCACCGTTGCGTATCGCCGTCGACATGATGGTGCTTTCGCCGTTTCCCTGCGCGGTGGTCTGGGGCGCCGGGATGACCGTGGTTCACAATGATGCTTACGCGAGTTTGCTCGAATGTGACGGTCACGCCCTGGGGCAGGCGTTCGACAGACTGTGGGCAAAAGCCTGGAAGGTCATTGGCCCTTGCGTGTTCCAGGTGCTTGAAGGGGGGGCGATCTTTGGCGAAGACCAGCCGCTATGGCTGACGAACAAGCAAACGGGCAACAAAGCCTGCTATGTCTTCAGCTACACACCGTTACGCGATGAACAGCACGAAGTGGTCGGGTTTCTGCATACGGTGATCGAAACCAGCGCCAGCGTCGACACGCATCATCAGTGGCGCGAGCAGGCATTGGCGTTCGAGCGCATGATCCAGTCCGTCTTGGCCGATCGTGATCACATCTGGCAACTTTCTCGCGATGCGATGATCGCCGTGACTGCCGACCTGCGGCTGCAAGCGGCCAACCCGACCTGGCAGCGCGTGCTGGGCTGGACCGAAGGCGAGGTGGTCGGTAAGCCGATCCTGGAACTGGTCCATCCTGCGGACAGAGCCGAAGTTGAGGTGGCGGTGATGGAGTTCGTCAACGACTGCGGGCTTGAGCAGCTCGAGACGCGGTTACGCCACAAGGACGGGCACTACCGGTTGTTTCGCTGGACGGCGAGTTTCGACGGCACGCTGCTGACGGCCGTAGGGCGGGACATTTCGCAGGAACATGAAGATATCTTGCGCCACTCCGATAGCCTTTTACGGGTAACCGAGCGGCTGGATGCGGTCAGCCATCTGGCCGGAGGCATGGCCCACGAGATGAACAACCTGCTGTCGGGTATTGGCGGCAGCCTGGAGTTGTTGCAACGACGCATGGAGCAAGGGTGCCTGGAGCACATCGACCGTTATGTGTCCCTGGCCAGCGATTCTGTACAGCGCGCGATGAAGCTCACACACCGTCTGCTGGCGTTCTCGCGTCATCAGCCGCTGTCACCCAAGCCGGTAGACATCAATCGCCAGCTGGCCGCCATGGAACCGCTGTTGCATCAGGTGCTGGGCACTGAAATGCTACTGGGCTTGGAGCTGGACGTACAACCCTGGGCAGTCTGCCTGGATGTTGCGCAGCTCGAAACCGCCATGGTGAACCTGTTAGCCAACGCCCGCGAGGCGTGCCTTGGCCGTGGCGTGGTGACGTTGCGTACAATCAACAAGCGCCTCGAGGCGGCGAGCCCCGACGACCAAGGTGTCCCGCCTGGTGACTATGTCGCCTTGTATGTGATCGACGATGGCCATGGTATGCCCCAAGTGGATCTGGCGCGGGCATTCGAGCCGTTCTTCACCACCAAACCCATGGGTCACGGTGCCGGGTTGGGCCTGGCGATGGTGTATGGCTTCGTCGGCCAGTCGGGTGGCCACGTATGGCTTGAATCAGCACCTGACCACGGTTTCAAGGTCTGCATGTTGTTTCCGCGATGCTTTGAACACGTGGCGCAGCAGCCCCCGCAGCCGGTTCCGGCGGTAACCCGGGCCAGTGGCCAACGGGTGCTGCTGGTAGATGATGATGAAAACCTGCGTTCGGTGATGAAGGAGTATCTGCAGGAACGTGGTTTCGACGTGTGCGATGCGAGGGATGCGAATTCGGCGCTTGATCGCTTCCGCCACCACGGCCCGTTCGACTTGGTCATCACCGACATCGGCCTGCCCGGAGGTTTCAGTGGGCGGCAGGTCGCCAGGGCGATGCGCATGCTTGTGCCGGAGCAGAAAATTCTGTTCATCACCGGGTTCAATGACCAACCGCTGGACCCGCAACTGTCCGAGGCGCCCGGCACGGCGCTGATGCTCAAGCCGTTCGCGTTGGCCAGCCTGATGAGCCAGGCCCTGCTGATGCTGAGCGACTGAACCGGCCCCTTCGGCAACCCACTGGCCAATGCCAGTCACAGCCCCTGCTGCAGGAAGGGATCGTCCGGGTTCTGCCGCTCCAGTTCAGCCAGCAAGACCTGGACATTCTGCAACTGGCCGGACGCTTTCCAGTACTGGATCAGCAGCACCCGCGCCCGGCGGTTGGCTGGCTGGCGGCTGAGCAGGGTTTCCAGTTGTTTTTGCGCAGCATCGGACTGGTCCAGCTCATGCAAGGTGACCGCCAGAGTGTAGCGATAGTCGGCATTCTCCGGCTCCAGTTCCACCGCGCGGGACAAGGCGAGCAGGGCGTATTCACGCTGATCATGGCGGATCAGCCAGAGCCCCAGCTCGTATTGCAGGAACGCTGAGTCCGGACGCAGCGCCAGGGCCTTGGCCAGCACCTGGCGGGATTGCTCGTGATGGCCCTGGCGCTCCAGAAGGCGCACCTGTGTGGCCAGGGCGTCGAGGCCTTCCGGGGCCACCGCGAGGCTGCGCTGCAGGGCAGCGGCGGCCTGATCGTAGTCGTTCTCGTGCAAGTACAGGCGCGCCAGATGCACCTGGGCCTCGGCGTCGTCGGGTTGTTTTTCCAGGGCTTGCTGGTATTGCTCCAGTGCGCTCTGCAACGGGCCGAAGTACAGGCCGATGGCATCGGGGTCGAGACCGAGCAATGCGTCCACGGCGGCGAAGCGCACGCTCTGTTCGTCATCGTCCAGCAACGGCCCCAGCACCAGGCTGCGCTGAGAGGGCGGCAGTAGCTTGCGGATGCTGGCAATGGCTGCGCGACGCACCAGCGGGTCCTCGTTTTCCAGGTCCAGGCGCGCCAGCTTGAGCGCTTGCGGCGAGGGGTAGTTGGGTAATTCGGCATACAGCGCGGCGCGGCGGATCGGCGTCAGGTCATCGCGTTGCAGCTGTTGGTAAAGCACCCGGGCGGCACCTGGCAGGCCGTCATGGGCCTGGCGCAGTGCCTTGCCGTAGCTGTGTGGCGGCAGCACCGGTGGCGCGGGCTTGTCGTCCCGGCGCAGGAAAACGATGGCGAGCGACACCAGGATCAGCAACAACACGGCGATCAGGTAGCGGTGGCGTCTGGGCATCGTACGCAGCGGTCCATGGCGGTCGGAAGGCAGAGCTTGGGGCAGAATGCCCTGGGCTGCAAGCGAACGGGTCGCCAGCGGCCCATAAAAAAGCCCCGCAGACCAAGGCCGGCGGGGCAAACGGTTGGGGGAGGAACCAACCAAAGGAGTCGTTGCAAACAGAGGATCAGCGGGCGCTGGCGACGGTTTCAGGCTGCCAGCCACCGCCGAGGGCCTTGTAGATCGAGACGATGCCGCGATACAGCTCGACTTCACCCTGGGCCTGGGCGTCTTCGGCGCTCAGGCGTTCGCGTTCGGCATCGAGCAGCACCAGGTAATCCACCGTGCCCTCGCGGTAACGCACCGAGGCGAGGTCGGCTGCCTTGCGGCTGGCCTCGCTCTGCCGGATCAGCGACAACAGCCGCTGCTGGGTCTTGTCGTAGTCGCTGAAGGCGTTGGCCGACTCTTCCAGGGCCAGCAGCACCTGCTGTTCATAGTTGGCCAGGGCGCCTTCGGCGTCAGCCTTGGCCCCGCGCAGGCGGGCCCGCACGCTGCCCAGGTCGAAGGCGGCCCAGGTGATGCTCGGCCCCAGCGACCAGGCATTGGCTGCGGAGGAGCCGATCTGTGAGCCACGGGCGGCGGTAAAGCCAAGGAAGCCGCTGAGGCTTACCCGCGGGAACAGGTCGGCAGTGGCTACGCCGACATTGGCGGTGGCGGCGGCCAGCTGGCGTTCGGCGCTGCGGATATCCGGGCGGCGGCGCAGCAACTCGGCCGGGTCGCCCACCGGCAAGGCCTTGGCGATCGCCGGCAAGGCCTTGGGCGACAGGTCGACGCTCAGCGCGTCCGGGCGCTGCCCGAGCAGGGTGGCGATGCGGTGCCGCGCTCGGGCCTGTTCGGCCTGCAACTGCGGCACGGTGGCCTCGACCCCCGCCAGGCGGGCATCGGCACGGACGACGTCGAGATCGTTGCCAACCCCGGCGTCGCGCAGGGTCAGCGTGATACTGCGAGACTCCTGCTGGGTCTTGAGGTTGGCCATGGCGATCTTTTCGCGCAGTTGCGCCCCGCGCAGCTGGCCATAGGCGTCCACCAGCTCAGCGATCAGGCTCACCTGCAGCTGTTGCAGGTCGGCCTGGGCCGCTGCTTCCTGGGCTTCGCTGGCTTCGATCTGGCGCTGGATGCGGCCGAACAGGTCAAGCTCCCAGGCCATGTCCAGGCCCAGGTCGTAGCGTTCCTGATTGACCCGCTGGGTGGTCTGACCGGGAATCTGGCCCTTGCCGATCTCGCTGCTGGCGCGGCTGGTAACCACGGGGAACTGGTCATTGGCGGCGTCATCACGAATCGCCCGTGCCGACTTGAGCCGGGCGAAGGCCACGCGCAGGTCGCGGTTGCCGTCCAGCGATGCCTGCACCAGCTGGTTCAGCACCGGGTCGTCGAACTGCTTCCACCACACGCTTTCGAAGCGGCTGCGGTCGAAGGCCTTGGCCTGCACATCCGTGCTGTCGAACTGCGCAGCTTCGGTGTCCGGGGCCTTGTAGTCCGGGCCGACCGCGCAGGCTGCCAGGGCCAGCGCCAGCAGGCTCGGGGTCAGGGGTTTGAGCAGGTTCATGCATGGTTCTCCAGCACAGGCGCGTGTTCGGCCTTGCGGGCCTGGCGACGCTCGACGAAACGGCGGATCAGGAAGAAGAACACCGGGGTCAGGAACAGGCCGAACAAAGTCACGCCGATCATCCCCGAGAACACCGCCACACCCATGGCATGGCGCATTTCCGAGCCGGCACCGGAGCTGAACACCAGCGGTACCACGCCCATGATGAAGGCGATCGAGGTCATCAGGATCGGCCGCAGGCGCAGGCGGCAGGCTTCCAGCACCGCAGCCAGCGGGTCGAGGCCCTTGGCCTGTTCATCCTTGGCGAACTCGACGATCAGAATCGCGTTCTTGCATGCCAGGCCCACCAGCACGATCAGGCCGATCTGGGTGAAGATGTTGTTGTCGCCACCCGACACGATCACCCCGGTGATGGCCGACAGCAGGGTCATCGGTACGATCAGGATCACCGCCAGCGGCAGGCTCCAGCTCTCGTACTGGGCGGCCAGCACCAGAAAGGCCAGCAGCACGCACAGCGGGAACACGAACAGCGCGGTATTGCCCGAGAGGATCTGCTGGTAGGTCAGGTCGGTCCACTCGAAGGTCATGCCGTTGGGCAGTTCCTGCTTGAGCAGCTTCTCGATCGCCGCCTCGGCCTGGCCGG
The DNA here is from genome assembly GCF_001320485.1 of Pseudomonas sp. NBRC 111130. Taxonomy (NCBI): domain Bacteria; kingdom Pseudomonadati; phylum Pseudomonadota; class Gammaproteobacteria; order Pseudomonadales; family Pseudomonadaceae; genus Pseudomonas; species Pseudomonas sp. NBRC 111130. The sequence continues at coordinate 60,873 of NZ_BCBG01000020.1, read as the reverse complement.
AGCTGTAGCCTGGGGCTGCGGCACCATTGATCTCGGCGGTGATGAAGCCGTTGTAGTGCATTACCCGGTCAGGCCCGGAGGTGTCGCTGACCTTGAGGAAGGTCGCCAGCGGAATCATCTCGCCCAGGTTGTTGCGCACCTTCAACTGGCCGATCTGTTCGGCATCGAGGCGGAACTGCTGCTCGGCCTGGACGTTGACCTGGTAGGTGCGGCCAAAGCGGTTGAAGTCGTTGGTGTACAGCGAGCCCAGGTAAACCTGCAAGGTGTCGAAGATGTCGGTAATCGCCACGCCGTGGGTCTTGGCTTTTTCCCGGTCGATGGCGGCATCGACCTGCGGCACGTTGACCTGGTAGCTGGTGAACAGGCCCGCCAGTTCCGGCACGTTGTGGCTCTTGGCGATGATGTTCTGGGTTTCCTTGTACAGCGCTTCGTAGCCCAGGTTGCCGCGGTCCTCGATCTGCAGGCGGAAGCCGCCGATGGTGCCCAGGCCTTGCACCGGCGGAGGCGGGAAGATCGCGATGTAGGCGTCCTGGATGTCGGCGAACTTGGCGTTCAGCGCGGCGGCAATCGCCGCAGCCGACTGGCTCGGGTCCTTGCGCTCGTCGAACGGCTTGAGCGGGGTGAACACGATGCCGCTGTTCGGGCTGTTGGTGAAGCCGTTGATCGACAGGCCCGGGAAGGCTACCGAATCGGCTACGCCCGGTTGCTCCAGGGCGATTTCGCTCATGCGCTTGATCACCGCCTCGGTACGGTCGAGGCTGGCGGCGTCGGGCAGCTGGGCGAACGCCACCAGGTACTGCTTGTCCTGCGCCGGCACGAAACCGGTCGGCGTGGAGGCAAAGCCCAGGTAGGTCAGGCCCATCAGGCCGGCATAGACGAACAGGGCGATGCCGCTGGAGCGGATGACCCGGCGTACGCCGCCGACGTAGCCGTGGCTGGCGCGGTCGAAGAAGCGGTTGAATGGGGCAAACAGCCAGCTGCCCAGCAGCCGCTCGAGGAACCGCGAGAAGCGGTCTTTCGGCGCATGGTGGTCTTTCAGCAGCACGGCAGCCAGCGCTGGCGACAAGGTCAGCGAGTTGAACGCCGAGATCACGGTAGAAATGGCGATGGTCAAGGCGAACTGCTTGTAGAACTGCCCGGTCAGGCCGGAAATGAATGCCGCCGGTACGAACACCGCGCACAGCACCAGCGCCGTGGCGATGATCGGCCCGGTCACTTCGCTCATGGCTTTTTGCGTGGCTTCCAGGGGTTTCAACCCCAGCCCTATGTTCCGCTCGACGTTCTCCACCACGACGATGGCGTCGTCCACCACGATACCGATGGCCAGCACCAGGCCGAACAGCGACAGCGCGTTGAGCGAGAAGCCGAACAGGTGCATGACCGCGAAGGTACCGATCAGCGAGACGGGTACAGCTATCAGCGGGATGATCGAGGCGCGCCAGGTCTGCAGGAACAGGATCACCACCAGCACCACCAGCACCAGCGCTTCGAACAGCGTGTGCACCACGGCTTCGATGGAACCACGGACGAACACGGTCGGGTCATAGACGATGCTGTAGTCCATGCCTTGCGGGAAGTCCTTCTTCAGCTCGGCCATCTTGGCCCGCACTTCGTCGGAGATTTCGATGGCGTTGGAGCCTGGCCGCTGGAAGATCGGGATAGCCACCGCCGGCTGGTTGTTCAGCAGCGAACGCAGGGCGTACTGGCTGGAGCCCAGCTCGACCCGGGCAATGTCCTTCAGGCGCGTGATTTCGCCATCGGCACCTGCGCGGATGATGATGTTCTCGAATTCTTCCTCGTTGACCAGGCGGCCCTGGGTGTTGATCGACAGCTGGAAGCTGGTAGAGCCGGGGGCGGGCGGGGCGCCCAGCTGGCCGGCGGCGACCTGGCGGTTCTGCTCGCGAATCGCGGCCACCACATCGCTGGCGGTCAGGTTTCGCGACGCGGTCTTGTTCGGGTCGAGCCACACGCGCAGCGAGTAGTCACCCATGCCGAACAGCTGCACGTCACCGACGCCGCCCAGGCGCGCCAACTCATCCTTGATGTTGAGGATGGCGTAGTTGGACAGGTAGAGCATGTCGTAGCGGTTGTCCGGCGAGGTCAGGTGCACGACCATGGTCAGGTCAGGCGAAGCCTTGTCGACGGTGATGCCGATTCGCGTCACTTCCTCCGGCAGCTTGGGCTGGGTGCGGGTGACACGGTTCTGCACCTGCACCTGGGCGTTGTCCAGGTCGGTGCCCAGGGCAAAGGTGATGGTCAGGGTCAGCTTGCCGTCGGCAGTGGACTGCGAGGACATGTACAGCATGTTCTCGACACCGGTGATAGCCTGCTCCAGCGGCGCGGCGACGGTCTCGCCGATGACCTTGGGGTTGGCACCAGGGAAGTTGGCGCGCACTACCACGGTCGGCGGTACCACCTCGGGGTATTCGCTGATCGGCAGCTGGAACAGCGAGATCGAACCGGCGATCAGCAGCACCAGCGACAGCACCGCGGCGAAGATCGGCCGGGTAATGAAGAATTTCGAGAAGTTCATCGGTGGGGTCCCTTAACCGCGTGGCGCCTGGGCGCTGGCGACTTTTTCAGTGGAGCCGGCCACTTTAGGCGCCGGGTTGCTGGCCTCCAGGGCCTGGCGCTGCTGGGCGAGGGCGGCGAGGGTCTGTTCACTGGCCATCGGGGTTTCTTCCGGGGTCACCGGCGAGCCAGGGCGCACGCGCTGCAGGCCCTTGACCACGATGCGGTCGTCTTTGGCCAGGCCGCTACGGACGATGCGCAGGCCTTCGAGCTTCGGCCCCAGTTCCACGGCGCGGTAGGCGGCGTTGTTGTCCTTGTCCATGACCAGCACGAACTTCTTGCCAAGGTCGGTGCCGACCGCTTCGTCGTTGATCAGCACGGCGTCGTACTGGGCGCTACCCACCAGTTTCAGGCGTGCATACAGGCCCGGGGTGAACTGGCCGTCACGGTTGTCGAACACGGCGCGGCCGCGGATGGTGCCGGTGCGCGGGTTGACCTGGTTGTCGACGAAGTTCATCTGCCCCAGGTGCGGGTTGCCGGTTTCGTTGGTCAGGCCCAGGTACACCGGGGTGCTCTGGCCGCGCTGGCCTTCGCGCGCCAGCTGGGTGTACTTCAGGTACACGCGCTCGTCGGCGTCGAAGTAGGCGTACACCTTGTCGGTGGACACTACGCTGGTCAGTGGCGTGACATCGGCGGTGACGATGTTGCCGGCGGTGAATTCGGCACGGCTGACACGCCCGCTGATCGGCGCGGTGACGCGGGTGAAGCTGAGGTTCAGGCGGGCCAGGTCGAGCTGGGCCTGGATCGCGTCGACGCCGGCGCGGGCTTCGGCAGCGGCGCTGCTGCGCGACTCGGCCAGCTCGGCGGAAATGGCGTTGCTGTCACGCAGGCGCTCGCCACGGCGGGCTTCGTTGGCGCTGCGGATGGCGGTGGCCTTGGCCTGTTGCAACTGGGCTTCGAGGCGACGGACTTCAGCCTGGAACGGGCGCGGGTCGATCTGGAACAGCAGGTCGCCTTTCTTCACCTGGGCGCCTTCGGTGAAGGCCACCAGGTCAATCTGGCCGGAGACCCGTGGCCGCACTTCGACGGTTTCCGGTGCTTCCAGGCGGCCGGTGAACTCGTCCCATTCGTTGATCGGCTGCTCGATGACCTTGGCGACGCTGACCTTGGGCGCGGCGGGAGCCTGCACGGCGTCGGGGGTGCGGCCACAAGCGCTGAGCACCACCACTGCCAGGGCAGCAAGGGGGAAGCGCAAGGGTTTGAGTGAGTGATCCATGGAGAACTCCGCCAATGTATTAGTAGTGGGCGGAGTGTGAGTGTCTTGCGCGCGACGCACGAATCGAACGGAGCGAAAGCTATTATCACGCGCAATGATATGTCCGCATCCAACATCGATGGCGGGCATGTGACGGTGACTGCGGGTAAGCTCTCTAAGGCTGTACTGGCCTTTTCGCGGGCACGCCCGCTCCCGCAGGTCCTGCACCAGCTCTGAAAGAAGTGCGGTCCCTGTGGGAGCGGGCGTGCCCGCGAACAGGCCCGTGCAGCCCCCCCGCACAGCGACTGAAATAGGCCCCACCTTGCACACTTACCACCGCCTGCCCGGCCCCCTCAGCATCGTCCTCCTCGGCGTGCTGCAAATCCTGGTCTGGGGCGGCTCGTTCTTCCTCATGGCAGTGATGGCCGACCCGATCAGCCGCGACACCGGCTGGCCCAGCCAATGGGTCTACGGCGCGCTGTCCCTGAGCCTGATGGTTTCGGCGCTGTTGGCCCCGTTGTCCAGCCGGCTGGTCGCCCGCTACGGCGGTCGCCCGCAAATGGCCGCCAGCGGCGCGGTGGTGGCAGTGGGGTTGCTGATCATGGCCGCCAGCCACACCCTCGGCCTGTTCCTGCTGGCCTGGGCGGTGATCGGCATTGGCATGGCCATGGGTTTGTATGAAGCGCTGTTCGCCACCCTCGGCGGGTTGTACGGCGAAGGCGCGGGCAAGGCCATTACCGGCATCACGCTGATTGCCGGCTTCGCTTCGACACTGTCCTGGCCGACCGTGGCCCTGGCCATTGAACACTTCGGCTGGCGGGCGACGTGCGTGTGCTATGCACTGGTGCTGATGGTGGTGGTGGCGCCGCTGTACTGGCGAGTGCTACCCGCAGGTGGCCGGGTTGAAGTCCCCGCCAAGACGCCGGCAAAAGGCGAAACCCTTGGCGTCGACCGCCAGCTCTACTGGCTGCTGACCAGCATGTTCGCCATTGGCGCGATCATCATGACCGCCATCGCCGTACAGCTGGTGGCCGTCCTTCAGGGGTTGGGTCATTCGCTGCCGGTGGCCATCGGCCTGGCGGCGATGCTCGGGCCCAGCCAGGTGGCGTCGCGGGTGTTGCAGATTCTGGCGGGCAAGCGTCACCCGATCTGGACCGCGCTCGCCTGGGTGAGCCTGGTGTTGATCGGTTTGCTGATGGTGACCTTTATCCCGGCAGCTACGGCGGTAGGCTTGCTGGTGTTCGGCTGCGGCAATGGCCTGCGGGCGATCGTACGCGGGCTGTTGCCGCTGGCGATGATGCCTCCTGCGCAATATGTGCTGCTGATGGGGCGCATGTCGCGGCCGTCGCTGATCGGGCAGGCACTCACGCCCGTGGTGGGGGGCTTTCTGTTCGAGCACTTTGGCTCGATGGGGGTGTTGTTGACCTTGTGCCTGCTGGCGCTGACCAATGTGCTGCTGGTGGGCACGCTGATGCATCGGGTGCGAACCAGCAGCTGAGGCTGCTGGCACTACCGGTTGGCTACCGAGGTTCAGCAGCTACGCGCTGCTACTGGCTTGGCTCGACGATACAGCACGGTGGTCGCGGTGAACCCGCAGACCGCTGCGAACATCAGCCAGTAGGCCGGCGACGCTTTGTCCCCGGTGGCCTGCACCAACAGCGTCGAGACCGCTGGCGTGAAGCCGCCGAACAGCGCGGTGGCCAGGCTGAAGGCCAGCGAGAAACCAACCACCCGCACGTTCGCCGGCATCACCTCGGTCAGCGCCGCGACCATGGCGCCGTTGTACATCCCGAAGAAGAACGAGAAGTACAGCAACACTGCAAGCAGGCGCTCGAAGCTGGCGGCTTCGGCCAGCCAGTGCATGGCCGGGTAGGCGGTCAGTACGCACAGTAGGGAAATCGCCAACAGCTGCGGGCGCCGGCCGATGCGATCGGAGAGCGCGCCGCCGATGGGCAGCCAGATGAAGTTGCTGACCCCCACCAGCAGGGTTACCACCAGGCTGTCGGTAGTGCTCAGTTGCAGCACGGTCTTGCCGAAGGTCGGGGTGTAGACCGTGATCAGGTAGAACGTCGTGGTGGTCATGGCCGCCAGCAGCCCGCCCGCCAGCACCGTGCGCCAGTTGTCGCACATCGAGCGGAACACTTCGGCAGCGCCCGGGTGGTGCCCGCGGGCCTTGAACGCGTCGGTCTCCTGCAGCGAGCGGCGGATGATGAAGATGAACGGGATGATCACGCAGCCGATGAAGAACGGAATGCGCCAGCCCCAGGCTGCCACTTCGCTGGTGGCCATGCAGGCATTGAGGCTATAGCCCAGCGCTGCCGCCACGACGATCGCCACTTGCTGGCTCGCCGACTGCCAGCTGGTGAAGAAACCGGTGCGCCCCGGCGTGGCGATCTCCGAGAGGTAGACCGAAACACCGCCCAGCTCGGCGCCAGCGGAAAAGCCCTGCAAAAGTCGGCCCAGCAGCACCAGCAACGGGGCGAGGATGCCAATGCTGGCGTAACCCGGCACCAAGGCGATCAGCACGGTACCTGCGGCCATGATCGACAGCGTCACGATCAGCCCTTTGCGTCGGCCGACCTTGTCGATGTAGGCGCCCAGCACGATGGCGCCCAGCGGGCGCATCAGGAAGCCTGAGCCGAACACCGCGAAGGTCATCATCAGCGAGGCGAACTCGCTGCTGGCCGGGAAGAACGTCTGCGATATGTAGGTGGCATAGAAACCGAACAGAAAGAAGTCGAACTGTTCGAGGAAGTTGCCGCTGGTCACCCGCAGGATGGCGCCCAGCTTGGCGCCCCTGGTCTGTGTTGTTGTTTTCATCATGGCTACCGTTTTGCTCGCTTTTGTTGTTTTTGAGTGTTCAATCGCTGCCGGCATTGATCGGGTTGGGCTGGCGTTTCTCGATGGCGTGCTTGAGCAACGCCGCGCTGCGGAAGATGCCGTGGGCGAACTTGCTGTAAGGCATGGTCAGGAAGAACGCCATCACCAGCCCCAGGTGCACGGCCAGCAGCAGGCCAAGCGCGCTGGTCTCGCGCCACGCCAGCAGCGCCAGGCCGCTGGCGCTGACCAGCAACAGCAGGGCGATGAAGCCGCGATCCATGGGCTTCTGCTCGGCGTCGCCGTGGTTGGGGTTGCGCCGCAGGTTGAGGTAGAGCAAGCCGGCGGGGCCTGCCAGCAGGCCGAGACCGCCGGCAATACCCAGCAAGACCGGCAGGCTCAGCACCGGGTAAGGCGCCGCCACGCCCAGCAGGTAGTGGTAGAGCGTCGCGGTGCCGGTCGCGGCCAGGCACAGCAGGAAGCCGTAGAAGGTCAGGTGGTGAAAGCGCCGGCGCCACAGGGTGAAGCGGTCATCGGCGTTGTTGCAGCCTTCGCCGTGGCCACCGTCCAGATACTTAAGCTTGGCCACGCTGGCCGTCGCCTCCAGGGCTGCGGCGGTCTTCAGCCCGACGCCTGCCGCAGGGGGCGATACGTCGCGCCAGAACCGCCGCACGCCCAGGCCCAGGGCGATGACCGCAAAGCCGAACACCGCGCCGAACATCATTGCCAGGGTGTTGTGCGGGAAGATCCCGTAGAAGTTGCCGCCGGGCATTGGCGTGAACAGGTTGCCCATGGCCAGCAATGTCAGGCACAGGAACAGTACCAGGCCGAAGCCGCTGGCCAGCGCCAGCGTCAGGCCATTGCGTTGGTACAGCCGGCCCAGGGCACGGGGCCAGGCGTATTCGGCATAGGTGTCGAGGCGCACCCTGGCCATGGCCTTGGGCACATTGACTTCGAACGCATGGGGTGCGGCGTACTGGCAGGCATGCAAGCACGCGCCGCAGTTGTGGCACAGGTTGGCCAGGTAGTGGATGTCGGCCTGGTTAAATTCCAGGCGCCGGGTCATCGCCGGAAACACCGCGCAGAACCCTTCACAGTAGCGGCAGGCATTGCAGATGCTCATTTGCCGTTGCACTTCGCTTTCGTGCACGTTCAGCACCGGGATCAGTTCGCTTTTCTGGGCCTGCGGATCAAACAGCTGCATGACGTGCCTCCCGGGAGTCGACAAAGCCTGCGCTGGCAGCCGCCTGGACACCGGCAATGCGGCCGAAAGCCGTGCCGATGGCCATGCCGATACCGGCGGTGTAGCCCTTGCCCAGTACGTTACCGGCCATCATTTCTCCTGCGACGAAAAGGTTGGGGCTGGGCTTGCCGGCGAAATGCACCGCAGCGCTTTCGTCTGTCCCCAGGCCCAGGTATGTGAAGGTGACGCCTGGCTTGAGCGGGTAGGCGTAGAACGGTGGCTTGACCAGCGGGCGGGCCCAGTGGGTCTTGGCCGGGGTCAGGCCGGCGGTGTGGCAGTCGTCGAGCGCGGTATGGTCGAACGTGCCGACCTGGCAGGCATGGTTGAACGCCTCGATGGTCTGGCAAAACGGCGCTTCTGGCAGGCCCAGCTCGCGCGCCAGTTCCGTCAGGGAGTTGGCCGTGGTGCCTGGGAACACCGGTGGCATGAAACGGCCGATGGCCTGCTGGTCGATGATCGAATAGGCCTGCTGGCCCGGCTGGCCAGCTACCAGGCGGCCCCAGATGGCATAACGCTTGGGCCAGAAGTCTTCGCCCTCGTCATAGAAGCGTTCGCCGTCGCGATTGACCACCACGCCCAGCGACACGCAGTCGATACGGGTGCAGATACCGCCGTCATACAGCGGTGCGCGGGCGTCGATGGCGACCATGTGCGCCTGGGTCGGGTCGCCGATGATATCGGCGCCGAGTTCGCCCAGGCGCTTGAGCAGGATGCCGGTGTTGAAGCGCGTGCCGCGGATCAGGAAGTTGTCCGACGGCCATTCGCCACGGGCGTTCTGGCCCCAGGCTTCACGCAACCACTCGCGATTGGACTCGAAGCCACCCGCCGCCAGCACACAGGCCTTGGCCTGGATGCGTTCTGCTGGTAGTTGCCGGCCCTCGACCTCACGGGCCGGCAGGTGAGCGGCGACGAACCTGCCGTCTTGCAGCTCGATATCGCAGACTTGGGCGTTGTAGCGCACCTGCACGCCGAGCCGTTCGGCACTGCGGAAATAGGCGTTCACCAAGGCCTTGCCGCCACCCATGAAGAACGCGTTGGTCCGCGCCACATGCAGGGCGCCGGACAGCGGCGGCTGAAAATGCACACCGTGGCTGCGCATCCAGTCGCGGCAGCTGGAGGAGGCACGAATGGCGATGCGCGCGAGTTTTTCGTTGGTCAGCCCGCCGGTGACCTTGAGCAGGTCTTGCCAGTATTCCTCTTCGGGGTAGGCGTCGACCAGCACATCCTGGGGCGCGTCGTGCATGCAGCGCAGGTTGCGGGTGTGTTGCGAATTGCCGCCACGCCAGGCCTTGGGCGCGGCTTCCAGCAGCATGACGCTGGCGCCGGCCTCACGGGCCATCAGCGCGGCGCAGAGGGCGGCGTTGCCGCCGCCGATTACAAGAACATCGATCATTTTCGCTCCTCGGTCGCAAGGAGGCATGAACAGAGAGCCCCTTGCGAGTGAGCAGAAAATAGGGCGGTCGGCGAGGCGCCGAAAGGCGGGTTACGGCATGAGGTGTTCAGTTTTACTAAAGGCTTGCCTCTTCGATCCAGGTCGCCCCCGGCCATTGCCGCTGGCTGACCACCTGGTGAGCAACGTCGATGATCACCCGGCGTGCGGCCAGCGCGGCAGGGGACAGCTCATCCTCCGCCAGGGTCGCCAGCAGGTTGCGCCGGCCAACGTGGGCGTCGCTGATCTGCGCGACCCGCAGCCCGCTTTCACCGCTCAGCGCCGCTGCGGCTCCGGGCTGGATGGTCGCCGCATGGCCTGCACGCACGGCGTTCATCAGCACGGCCAGGCCATCGACCTCCATGATGATGTTGGGCACCAGGCCGGAGCGTTCGAATGCGGTCATCAGGGTCGAGCGCAGCCCATGCTGGGCACTGGGCATGACCAGCGGCAGCTGGCCCAGGTCGGCCAGTTGCACACTGTTTCCCGGCGCATGGGCCAGCTGTGGCGGGCTGATGACGAATAGCTTTTCATCCAGCAGCGGCGTCACGCTCCAGCGTTTGCCACCCTCGAGCTGGAACAGGATCGCAAGGTCGATCTGCCGGGCGTTGAGCTGCGCGGCGAGGTGCCCGGAGAGCATCTCCACCAGGTGCAGCTGGATGTCGGGGTAGCGCTCGCGCATGGCACTGATCAGCGGCAGCGCGAGCACGGTCGCTGTGGTCGGTGGCAGGCCGACGGTGACATAGCCGCTCATGCGCCCACGGTGGGCAGCCAGGACGGCGTTCTCGGCCTGGCGCAGGCTGAGTTGGGCATGGTGCAGAAACGCCATGCCGGCGCTGGTTGGCGTGACACCTGTGCTGCTGCGGTTGAGCAGGCGGGTGCACAGCTCGCTTTCAAGCTTGGCGATCTGCTGGCTCAGGGCAGAGACGCCGACCTCCAGTTCGAGCGCGGCGCGGCCGAGGCTGCCGTGTTCGATGATCTTGATGAAGTAGCGCAGTTGCCTGAGTTCCAAGGGGGCTCCTGAGGAAAGCAGAGGAAATGAGGGTTGGGCGTTAGTGTAACGTGCCTGCTGCGTCAGGCTTGTGCTCGGTGCCCTGCGGCCGCAACTGCCGTTACCGGATCATGCGCTTTCGCGGATAATCAATTCGCATTGCAGCAGGTTCAAGCGTTCCACTTCACCCTCATGGGCCACGCATCCCAGATGCTGCAACACCCGCATGGCTGCCAATTCGCCAATTTGCCGCGACGGGGGCCGCAAGGTGGTCAGGCTGGGTAACAGCATTTCGGCGAAGGGATAGTCGCCAAAACCGACGATGGCCATGTCCTCGGGCAAGCGCAGCCCGGCACGTTGGCCGGCCAGGAGTGCGCCGGCGGCCAGGTTGTCGTTGGCGAAGATGATCGCGTCAGGACGAGGGTCGCGACGGATCAGTGCCTCCATGGCCTGCTTGCCGGCTTCAAACGGCGCGCAGTCAGTCGACGGCACGAAAACCCACGGCTCGAGCCCGGCTTCACGCAGTGCTTCGATATAGCCATCGCGCCGCTCCAGCGCGCTGAGGTCACCAGCCGCGCTGTTCTGCACGAAGGCTATGCGCCGGTGGCCCTTGCCCAGCAGATAGCGACACGCCTGCACACCCACCTGGTGATGGCGGAAGCCAACCTGCAGCGGGGACCGTTCCGGGCGATAGTCCCAGATTTCCACCACCGGTACTTCGGCCTCGGTGAGCATCTTCTCGGTGGCCGGGCTGTGGAAATGGCTGGTCACCACCAGCGCTGCCGGCGACCAGCCGAGAAAGGCCCGCACGGCGCTTTCTTCCTGGGCCTCGCTGAAATAGCTGGACGCCAGCAATAGCTGGTAGCCATGCCGGGTCAAGGTGTCGCTGAAGGCCTGGATGGTCTGCGCGAATATCGGCCCGGAAATGTTCGGAATGACCATGCCGACGATACGGCCACGGGCAGAGGCGAGGCCTCCCGCCACCAGGTTGGGCACATAACCTAGCGCTTGTACCGCGGCCTCGATGCGTTCGCGCAGAGGTGGGGATACCTGCCCGGGCTGGTTGAAGTAGCGCGACACGCTGATGGCGGACACGTCGGCGGCCCGCGCCACCTCCGCGAGCGTGACACGGCCCGCGCCACGGCGCTTGCGGGTGGGTTCCTTGGCTTGGCTCACAGGCTGGCCTCGATGAGAAATGCCGCGATGGTAGCGCTAACGAAGGCGGATATGCCAAATAGCTTTATGGAATATAAATCGTATTTTTAAGTATTTGACCTGCTAAGTATGCGCCTCTGATACTTGTTGATGTTAGCGCTAACAAGCGCGGCTGTTGGCAAGCGCCTGCCACTCGCACGAGCGAGACCAGACACCCACAGCATTACCCGTGTCGGCCCCCGTGCGGGCCATGGTCTGGTCTTTCAAGGCAGTCGCATCATGCACAAACACCGCAAGGCAATCCCGTTCAAGCAACGCCAACCACTGGCCGCCGCTGTATTGCTGGCTGCCATCGGCCAACCCACGCAAGCGGCCGAACCCGCGCCGCAGGCCACGTCGCTGGACGCGGTGACCGTGACCGCCACCCGCCGCGAGTCGACCTTGCAGGAGGTGCCGGTGGCCGTTTCGGTGGTCGATGGCGAACAGCTCGAACGTGACAATCGCAACAACGTCGCCAGCATCGTTCAGCAGGTACCCACGCTCAATTACCGCGCCGGCGCGTCGAACAAGGACACCTCGTTGTTCATTCGCGGTGTGGGGACCATTTCCACCTCGCCCGGCGTCGAGCCGACCGTGGCGACCGTGGTCGATGGCGTCGTGTTCGGCCGCCCCGGTCAGTCCACCCTCGACCTGCTCGACCTGGAGCGTATCGAAGTGCTGCGCGGCCCGCAGGGTACGCTGTTTGGCAAGAATGCTTCGGCGGGCGTGCTGAACGTGGTCAGCAAGGCCATCCCTGAACAGACACAAGGCTACGTGGATTATTCGCACTTCGGCGGTGGCGACGAAAACCGCCTGCGCTTCGGCATCGGTGGCCGCCTGAACGAGCAGTTCAAAGGCTCGTTGAGCACCTTGTGGGGCGACTACGACGGCAATGTGGAAAATGTCGCCAATGGCCACGACGTCAATGGCTACCAACGCAAGGGCGCCCGAGGCAAGCTGGAGTTCGAGCCCAGCGATGAGCTGCGCCTGACACTGATCGCCGACTACATGAAAGGCGAGGACAGCTTGCCCAGCGGGGTGATCACCAGTGCCAGCACGGCCATCGCCAACCAGCTGCGCCCGGTTACGCCGAGTGCGCACAACCGCGACATCAACAGTGACTTCAAGACCCACGTCGAAGACGAGAACCAGGGCCTGTCGGCACAGCTCGATTGGCAGCTGGGCGACTACACGCTGACCTCCATCAGCGCCTGGCGTGGCTGGGACAACACCCAGTACCAGGATGGTGACCGCCGCGCTTTATTGCCGGTCACGGCTTCCCATGACAAAGGCACCGTGGACTATGACCAGTACAGCCAGGAGTTTCGCCTGACGTCGCCCAAGGGGCAGTTCAATGAGTACGTGCTGGGCGCCTTCTACATGCACGGCACCTCCAACGAGACCTATCAGCGGCTTTCGGTCAACGGCGGGGTGGCCAATACGGGCAGGGCGGATTACTCGACGACCAACGACAGCGTCGCGCTGTTTGGTGAAAACACCTTCAACTTCACCGACGATTTGCGCGCCATCTTCGGCTTGCGCTGGACCCATGATGACCTGGAGTACGACCACCGTCGCGTATCGACTTCAGCCACGGCGGTCACCGGCATCCAGCCGTCGACCGCCAGTTCCGGCTCGGTGGACGAAGACGGCTGGAGTGGCCGTACCGGCCTGCAGTACGACTTCAACGACAACCTCACCGGCTACGTCACCTATTCGCGCGGCTACAAGGGGCCGGCGTACAACGTGTTCTTCAACATGCAACCGCGTGATACCCAGGCGCTCAAGCCGGAAACATCCGACGCTTACGAGGTCGGCCTGAAAGGCACCGCGCTGGATAACCGCCTGATGGCCAACCTGGCGGTGTTCCACACCGATTACGATAACTACCAGGCCAACTTCTTCGACACCGTGGCCAACCAGGTGGTGACCCGGCTGGTCAACGCCGGCAAGGTCAAGACCCAGGGCGTCGAGCTCGATGCCAGCTTCCAGGCTACTCGTCAGCTGAAGTTCTCCGCCGCTGCGGCCTACACCAAGGCGCGGGTCGATCATTTCAACTGCCCGGTCGGGGCGGCGGCCAATTGCAACATCGACGGCGGCCGCCTGCCGTTCACGCCGGACTGGAAGACCTATGTGCGCGCCGACTACGTGATCCCGCTGGAGAACGGCCTGGATGTGGAACTGGCCAGCGACTACAGCTGGCAGGACTCGGTGCAGTTCAGCCTGGACCAGAACCCGGACACCGTGCAGGGCGCTTATGGCATCTGGAACGCCAGCATCGCCCTGGCCGACTACAACGACGGCTGGCGCGTGGCGTTGCTGGGCAAAAACCTGGGTGACAAGTCCTACGCGCAGATGCTGGCCAGTGGCGGCGACTATATCTACCGGGCCGTGCCGCGTGATGACGGGCGTTACTTCGGCGTTCAACTGCGCAAGGATTTCTGACTGTGCGAGCACTGCAAGGAGACAGAGCATGAGTCGTCAAATGAGCCTTGGGGCCTTTCTCATGGCCACCGGCCACCATGTCGCCGCCTGGCGTCACCCGGATGTGCCCGCCGACCCGCTGGACTTCGCCAGCTACCGGCGCACTGCGCAAATCGCTGAAGCGGCCTGCTTCGACGCGCTATTCGTTGCCGACAGCGTTGCCGCCGCCAGTGATGCATTGGCCAGTCGCAGCGCCCGGTCGGTGTATTTCGAACCCTTGACCCTGCTCTCGGCGCTGAGCATGGTGACCGAGCGCATTGGCCTGATCGCCACGGCCACCACCAGTTACAACGAGCCCTACCATGTGGCACGCAAGTACGCCTCGCTCGATCATCTCTCGGGCGGCCGTGCCGGCTGGAACCTGGTGACATCCGACGCCGCCGCCGAGGCCGGCAACTTCGGCCGCGATGCGCATATTCCCCATGCCGAGCGTTACGCCCGGGCCCGCGAGTTCCAGCAGGTTGTGCAGGGCTTGTGGGACAGCTGGGCGGATGACGCCTTCGTCCGGGACAAGGCCAGCGGCGAGTTTCACCGGCCGCAGGCCGTGCGCAGCATCGACCATGCGGGTGCGCATTTTCGGGTTCGCGGTCCGCTCAATGTGGCTCGCTCACCCCAGGGCCGACCGGTGCTGGTCCAGGCCGGGTCATCCGAAGCTGGCCGCGAGCTGGCTGCCGAAAGTGCCGAGGTGGTGTTTACCGCGCAGCCCAGCCTGGCCAGCGCCCAGGCGTTTTATGCCGACCTCAAGGGGCGCCTGGCCCGCTACGGGCGTCGCGACGATGAACTGAAGATCATGCCGGGCGTGTTCGTCATGGTCGGCCGCAGTGCCGCCGAAGCCCAGGCCAAGTACCAGCAGTTCCAGGACTTGGTCGACCCCCGTGTGGGGGTTGCCTTGCTCGGCCGCATGCTCGGCAACTTCGACCTGTCCGGCTACCCGCTGGACGGCCCGCTACCGGCACTGCCACTGACTGAAGATGGCCAGCGCAGCCGCCAGCGACTGCTGACCGAACTGGCGGGGCAGGAGCAGTTGACCCTCGCCGAGCTGGGACGGCGCATCGCTGGCGGGCGAGGGCACTACAGCCTGATCGGTACGCCGACGCAGATCGCCGATGCGCTGCAGGCCTGGTTCGAAGGCCACGCGGCCGACGGCTTCAATGTGCTGGTCCCGCACCTGCCGCAGGGGCTCGAAGACTTCGCCAGCCTGGTGGTGCCCGAGTTGCAGCGCCGGGGCCTGTTCCGGCGCCAGTATCAGGGCCACACCCTGCGCGAGCACTTGGGCCTGCAGCGGCCCGCCAATCCCTATTTTGCCGAGTGAGGTCACCCATGAGCTACATTGCTAACCCTGAGCGCTATGCGCGCATTCCCTACCGTCGCGTTGGCCGCAGCGGCCTGGTATTGCCGGCCCTGTCCCTGGGCCTGTGGCACAACTTCGGCGATGCGACGCCGATCGACACCCAGCGTGCCTTGCTGCGCACGGCCTTCGATGCCGGCATCACCCATTTCGACCTAGCCAACAATTACGGCCCACCCTATGGCAGTGCCGAGCGCAACTTCGGCCGCCTTCTGCGAGAAGACCTGCGCAGCTACCGCGACGAACTGATCATTTCCAGCAAAGCCGGCTGGGATATGTGGCCGGGGCCTTACGGCCAGGGCGGCAGCTCACGCAAGTATCTGATCGCCAGCCTTGACCAGAGCCTCAAGCGTCTGGGGCTGGACTATGTGGACATCTTCTACTCGCACCGCTTCGATGCCGAAACGCCGCTGGAGGAAACCGCAATCGCCCTGGCCGATATCGTGCGCCAGGGCAAAGCGCTGTACATCGGCATTTCTTCCTATTCCGCCAACAAAACCCGCGAGATCGCCGCGCTGCTGGCCGAGTTGAAGGTCCCGCTGCTGATTCACCAGCCTTCGTACAACCTGTTCAATCGCTGGATCGAGCAGGACTTGCTCGACACTACCGAGGCGTTGGGCGCCGGTGTCATCGTGTTCACCGCACTGGCCCAGGGGCTGCTCAGCGACAAGTACCTGAATGGCATTCCCGCTGATGCACGGGTCAACCGCCCCGGTGGCGGCTCGCTGCTGCCGCAGCACCTGTGCGAGGCCAACCTGGCACGCGCCCGTGCGCTCAACGAGATTGCCCGTCGCCGCGGGCAGAGCCTGGCGCAACTGGCGTTGGCCTGGACCTTGCGCGACCCGCGGGTGAGTTCGGCACTGATCGGTGCCAGCCGGCCCGAGCAGATCACCGAGAATGTTGCAGCACTCGACAACCTGGCATTCAGCCTCGAAGAGCTCGCCAAAATCGACCGCCATGCCGTTGAAGGCGGGATCAACCTGTGGGAAAAGCCCTCGACCGACTGGAAGGAGTGAGCCATGCGCGTACTACGCTTTGCCGCGCTCGTACTGCTGGCGCTGGCCGGTGCCGTTCATGCCGCAGACCCCGCGACACTGCGCATCGGCTATCAGAAAGGCTCTATCAGCCTGGTGCTGGCCAAGCAGCACCGGCTGCTGGAACAGCGGTTCGCCAGTACACATGTGCAATGGATCGAATTCCCGGCGGGGCCACAGATGCTCGAAGCGCTGAACATTGGCAGCCTCGATATAGGTTCCACCGGGGACATTCCGCCGATCTTCGCCCAGGCCGCCGGTGCAGACCTGCTGTACATCGGCGCCGAACCTGCAAAGCCGAAGGCCGAAGTCATTCTGGTACCCAAAAGCAGCCCGATCACTTCGGTGACTGAGCTCAAAGGCAAGCGTGTCGCGCTGCAGAAGGGCTCCAGCGCCCACAACCTGCTGTTGCGCAGCCTGGCCAGCGTGGGTTTGAGCATGCGCGACGTGCAACCGGTGTACCTGGCGCCGGCTGACGCCAGGGCAGCCTTCGAGCGTGGCAGCATCGATGCCTGGGCGATCTGGGACCCGTACTATTCGGCCATCGATCTGGAAGGCAAGGCACGGCTGCTGGGGGATGGCGAGGGGCTGGGATTGATCGGGCCATTCATGCTGGGAGCGCGTGGTTATGTCGAAGCCAATGGCGATTTCATCAAGCGCTTGCTGGCGCAGATCTCCGAGGCTGAGGCGCTGACGCGCAGTGACGAGGCCGGTAGCGTCCGTGTACTGGCGCAGTTCATGGGGCTGCCGGAGGAGGTGGTACGGCGCAGTTTCAGCCATCGGCCGGCATCGCCGTTGATACCGGTGAGCGAGGAAATCGTCGCCGCGCAACAGCGCACCGCGCAGCTGTTCTTCGAGAACCGGCTGTTGCCCAAGCGGGTCGACATTGCCGGAGCGGTCTGGCGTCAGGATTGACGTGCTGACCGAAGCTCAGCCCTGGGCGAACTGCAACAGCCTGTCGCCCTCCAGCCGATAGCGTACCCACTCCGCTTGCGGTTCGGCGCCCAGCGATTGGTAAAAACCGATCGCGGGCTCGTTCCAGTCCAGCACGCTCCACTCGAAGCGTCCGCAACCTTTGGCCACGGCTTCGCGAGCGATGTGCCGCAGCACATCCCGACCTGCGCCGCCGCCACGTTGTTCAGGGGTGATGTACAGGTCTTCCAGGTAAATGCCGTTGCGGCCTTGCCAGGTCGAGTAGCTGTAGAAGTACACGGCAAAGCCGATGGCCTGGCCACCGCGCTCGCAGATCAGGCTGTGCACGGTGCTGCCCTCATCAAACAGGCTGTGCTCGATATCGGCCAGGGTGGCGACCACTTGGTGACGGGCGCGCTCGTAGTCCGCCAGCTCGGTGATGTAGGCGAGAATCTGCGCGGCATCGGCGCGAACGGCGGGGCGGATGGTCAAGCTCATGCAGGGCTTCCTTGTGCTTGGCTGAGGGTGCGCGTGGTGAACGGTACAGTAAGGTGTATGTGCATAATTTAATGCAGCTGTACCGGTCGCAGGGTAAGGCGACTCCGTTAGTGTGACAGCTCCTGCAATACTTCTGGAATGCCTGCCATGCTTGCCTCTGCCGACCTGCTGACCGCCTTCGTGCTGTTTGCCTTCGTGTCCTCGATCACTCCTGGGCCCAACAACACCATGCTGCTGGCCTCGGGCGTGAACTTCGGCGTGCGCCGTTCGATCCCGCATGCCATGGGCATCAGCGTCGGCTTCATGGTCATGGTGCTGGCGGTGGGCCTGGGCCTGGGTGAGGTGTTCAAGGCCTGGCCAGTGCTGTACACCGTGTTGCGTTACACCGGTGCGGCCTACTTGTTGTACCTGGCGTGGAAGATCGCCACCTCAGGGCCGCTCGGCGCTGACTCGCCGAGCGCGCGCAAGCCGTTGGGGTTCTGGGGGGCGGCGGCATTCCAGTGGGTCAACCCCAAGGCCTGGGTGATGGCGGTCGGGGCAATCACTACCTACACGCCCGCCCAGGGTTACGTGATGAATGTGATCGTCATCGCCGCGCTGTTCGCCCTGGTCAACCTGCCCAGCGTCGGCGTCTGGGTGATGTTCGGCAGCGCCCTGCGCAACCTGCTGCAGAACCCGCGCTGGCTGATGCTGTTCAATGTCCTGATGGCCTTGCTGCTGGTGATATCACTCTACCCGCTGCTGTTTGTAGAATCGGCGTTTTCATGACCCTCTGAGTACCCGATGCAGTTGATTCCCTGGTCCCATGACAGCTCCGAAGGCTTCACCCTGCGTGGCTGGCGCTCGCCAGTCAGCGGCAAGCCCTTGCTGCACTTCCTGCACGGCAACGGCTTCTGCTGCCTGGCCTACCAGCCGTTGCTGCTGAGCCTGAGCGAACATTTCGATCTTTGGCTCTGTGATGTCCAGGGCCATGGTGACAGCGACCATGGCGGTGAATTCCGCGGCTGGAACCGTACCGCCGCGCTGGCGGTAGAGGCCTTCGAGGCCGGTCGTGGTGAATATGGCGAGGTTCCCCGGTACGCCGTGGGGCATAGCTTCGGTGGCGTGCTGACCGGCTTGATGCTGGCCAGCCAGCCGGGCTTGTTTGCCCGCGCCGTACTGCTCGATCCGGTGCTGTTCAGCCGGCGCATGATCGGCGTGATGGGCGCCGCTGCGCTGGTAGGCCTGCACCGCCGGCATGCCTTGGCGCGCAAGGCCGCCAGCCGCCGCAGCCATTGGCCGGACCGGGACGCGGCGCGGGCCTCGCTGCACGGGCGTGGCATCTTCAAGGGCTGGACCGACGCGGCGCTGCAAGCGTATGTCGAGCACGCAATCGGGGACTGCGGCGAGGGGGTGGTGCTGAAATGCCGGCCCAGCCGCGAAGTGGAGATTTTCAGCTCGTTCCCTTCGCGCATGTGGGCGCAACTGGTTTCCATCCAGACGCCTACGCTGGCACTGCATGGCGAACACACTTATCCCTTCGTGCCGCATTCGGTGCAGCGCCTGGCCCGCCTCAACCCTGCAGTCAGCGCCAGCCAGGTGCCTGGCGGGCATTGTTTCATGCAGGAAGACCCGGCCATGGCTGCACAAAAGGTGCTGGGCTATCTGAAAGCAGAATGATTGTTCTGTTGGTGGAACGATGAGTGCCATTTCAACTGGCTACCGGCTTATTGGTCTCATTGGTAAGGTTAACCCAGCCAAGAGAGGAGACTTCTCATGAAAAAGATCCTGGGTATCCACCGCAGTCCCCACGCCCATTGGGTGGGTGATGGCTTCCCGGTGCGCAGCCTGTTCACCTATGACAACCTGGCCAGCAAGATCAGCCCGTTCCTGCTGCTGGACTATGCCGGCCCGTACGACTTCAGCCCGACCAGCACGCAACGCGGTGTCGGCCAGCACCCGCACCGTGGTTTCGAGACCGTGACCATCGTCTATCAGGGCGAGCTGGAGCACCGCGACTCGACCGGCGCCGGTGGCCTTATTGGCCCTGGTGACGTGCAGTGGATGACCGCTGCCAACGGCATCATCCATGAAGAGTTCCACTCACCGGCATTTGCCCGCAGTGGCGGTTCGCTGGAGATGGTGCAGCTGTGGGTCAACCTGCCGGCGCGTGACAAGCGCGCGGCTGCCGGATACCAGACGCTGCTGTCGACGGATATCCCCGTGGTGCAACTGGAAGGCGATGCCGGCAGCCTGCGGGTCATCGCCGGTGGCTATCAGGGGCATGCTGGCCCCGCGCGGACCTTTACCCCGATGGATGTGTGGGACCTGCGCCTGAAAGAGGGTGCCAGCCTGCAACTGCCGATTGCCGACGGCCACAATGCTGCTCTGGTGGTGTTGCGCGGTACCGTGCGGGTCAACGGCGAGCGCGAAGCCGGCCCGGCCAGCCTGGTGTTGCTGGAACGCGGTGGTGAGGATGTGGCGATCGAGGCGCTCGAAGGCACCAGCCTGCTGCTGCTCAGCGGTGAGCCGATCGATGAGCCTATCGTGGGTTATGGTCCGTTCGTGATGAACAGCCAGGCGGAGATTGCCGAGTCGTTCGATGATTTCCACGCTGGGCGCTTTGGGCAGATGGCGGGCGAGGGGGCTGGCCTGGATCATTGATTGCCTGTACTGGCCTGTTCGCGGGCGTGCCCGCGAACAGGCCGGTACAAACCCTGCAAATATTGGCATGATGCTGCGATGCCTCTGTCCCGACTGCACGCCGTTCACCGCTCGTTCAATGCCTTCGGCCAGCACACGTTGTGGCTGCGCTACCCCACGCCCTACCATTGGCCTTCGACCCAGGCCTTCCTGGCCGCGCGCTGCATCCCCGGCATCGAAACCTTCAGCGCTGGCACCTATCGCCGCAGTTTCCCCGTGGCTGGCAAACACGGTGTACTCGAAGCCCGGCCCGCCAGTGGCAATCGCCTGTTTATCCAACTCAGCGGCGTGCCTGCCGCCGCTGTCCCCAGCCTGATCGCCCGAATTCGCCGCTTCTTCGACCTCGACGCCAACCCGACACGCATCGCCACCGAACTGTGTCGCGACCCCTTGATGGCCAGGCTGCTCGCCGCCCGCCCGGGCTTGCGCGTCCCTCAGGGCTGGGACGCCTGCGAGCAAGCCATGCGCACGGTGCTTGGCCAGCAGATCAGCGTGGCGGGTGCCATGACCCTGGCCGGGCGCCTGGTGGCGCGTCATGGCCAGCCACTTCGTCAGCCGTCCGATGGCCTGACCCATGTCTTTCCGACGCCGCACGTGCTCGCCAACGCCGACCTGGAAAACCTGGGCATGCCCCGGGCACGCGCTGCCACCCTGGGTACATTGGCGCGGGCACTGCTGGCAGAACCAGAGCTGCTGCGAAAGGGCCAGGGCCTGGAGCCGCTGTTGGCCAACCTCTGCCGGCTGAAAGGCATTGGCCCCTGGAGCGCCCTGTATCTGGCGCTGCGCCAGGCAGGCGCCGCTGATGCGTTGCCGCTGGGCGATGTAGCGCTGGTCAAAGCCTTGCGTCTGCTGGAAGGGCCCGACGCCCAATTGGCCGAACGTGCCCAGGACTGGCGCCCCTGGCGCGCTTATGCGGCGCAGCATCTATGGGCGTCCCTGGGCGACAAATAGTCCGTTCAGCGACCGCCTGTCGTGAAGTGCCAGCATCCGATCGAACGAGCGGTGCTGCCCGCCGTTCTTCCACTAAGGTGCTAAGTGATTCCTCGCACGATCATTGCCCCAGCGCATGGACGGCCGCTTGGGCATGCGCAATATCAATTGGCACCCTGCCTGCCAAAGGCGTACTCACACACAACAGGCCATCCAGTACAGAGAGGGTCGTACTATGTCGTTGATAGGAGTTTCGATGCTGGAAATGCGGCAGATCATCGAGCAGGCTTGCCTGCCCGACCGCTGCGAAGTCAGCTGCCCGGACGGCACCACCCTGACCATTCGCCTGGGTCAAGGGCAAAGCCTGGAGGAGGGCGTGACCCTCTCCGGGGTCTCATTGCAGAGCTTGAACAGTTGTCGCGACCTGGTGAATCTTGTCGGTCAGTTGCACACCCTGCGGGACAGCCACCCGGCGGCACTCAGGGCCATCGCCTGAGCAGCCGATGCGTACCGGTCAGCCGAGGCTGGCCGGGCGCACGTATTCAGGCATCAGCCCGTGGCTCCAGAACAGGATCATCGAAACCAGGATGGTCACCAGCAACAGCAACCCCACCCCCCATACGCAGCTGGCAAACAGCATGGCCTGCTCTTTGCGCAGGCGCAGGAAGGTCTGCAAGCCGCCGTACAGCAATACCGTGGCATAGGCAGACGCGGCGACCAGCGCCAGCAGTGCCAGCCAGCGGATCGGCACCAGCCCAACGACGCCGGCGAAGAACCAGGGCGTTGCGCAGTAGGCGGCAAAGCCGATGCATTGATTGAGCGTCGGTTGCGCATCGAAGCCGCGCGACATCCAACGGATCATCACCCCCATCAGCATCACCCCGACCACCGTGGTGGCATACAGCAGCCCGGCCAGTTGCGCGGCGCTGGCCATGCTCAGGCGCACACGGTCTTCGGCGGCCAGGCTCCAGCCGAAGGTGGTGGTACCCACGAACAGGCACAGGGCAGGGACCAGCGCCAGCGCAAGCAGGCGCGGCAGGTATTGTTGCGGGTGGTCCTCTTCGGCGCGGCGGATGTCGATCCAGGCGTCGGAGGGGCGAGTGAAGAGCTTGAGCAACGGGCTGTTCATGGCGATCTCCAGAAGGCAAGCCTTGTAGTTATGGAGATCCGCCGCTTGTATCAGGTTCAGCCTGACATCTGGCCGTTGATCGGCTTATTGCAGTTCCAGCAGCAGGTTCAGGCCGCCATCGCCGCATTTGCCTTGATCGCGGACCACGCCGTGATAGCTGCGCCCGTCCCACACGAACGCCACGCTGTGGGCGCGCTCGACCTTGTCTGGCAAGGGTGGACAGATATGCAGTCGCAGGCCAGGGCGGCCCTGCAGATTGAGAGGGGCGAGCTGGCACTGGCATTCCACGCTCAGGGCGACCGGGCCGAACAGGGTGTCACGGACGTAGTCGAGTTGCAGGCTGGAATTGGGCGCACGGCCTGGCATCTTCATGGCCGCAGGGCTCCTGGGCGCTGGCACGGAAGGGAAGACTGGGTAGGCATTGGCGGCAGGCTCCTGGCAAAAGGATGGCACGTATCATCTTTTGGAAGCTTACCGGAGCTGTATGTTCAACTTGTTTCATGGGGTTTCACGGTTTTTTTTGCAGTGGGCCGACGAAGGGCCGCGTGGCCCGGCGCCTCGTCAGTCAGCCGCTTTGCAGTGAATCATCTGCGTTCAAGCCTGGTGGATTGAACAGGTACTTCTTCAAACGCTTCGGGTGGCGCAGGTGCTGCTCGTACATTGAAGAGGCGGCAGATGACGTACCAGCAGATAGCTAGGCAAAAGGTTGTAAGGAAACAGCACGGCCCAGAACGGCAGTTGCCAGTTCCTCTTGCCCTGCATTTCACCGAAACGACAATGCATATCATCCCCCCGATTCGGGGAATTTCCATGGGGGATCCTCCCCAAATTGGTCCTTTTCCATTGCTAACTTACTGAAATAGCAAGTTATTTCCTTGTGGCACACACCTTGCTGCCCTCTATGCAGTGTTCCTGCGTCCCGGAGGTGCAGCATGTCGATCTCGTCCAAAGGCCCCGTCCTGACATCACTTGTCCTGGCCTTGTTTGGCTGGGAAGCGACCAGCGAGAGCGAGGCTGCCGTGCAGTGCCAACGCACCCTGGTGGCCAACGTGGTAGCCCTGGACCAGCCGCTGATGTTCAACCGCCTGGGTGCGCAGAACGCCAACGGCATGATCTTCGCCCTGCGCGAGGATGTGGTGGATGACCGCCAGGTCCCGCTGAGCAGGGGCGGTGCCGCAGTGCCGGGCAAGGTCACCCTGCGGCCAGACAAGCGACCACGGCCGATCGTGCTGCGCGTGGCCGCCGGCGACTGCCTCACGGTCAACCTCACCAACCTGCTCGACTACCGGGCCAACCCCAACAAGCATGGCATCGAGGCGGAACAAGTCGAAGGCCTCGAACTGCCGAAAGACCCAGCTGCCGAAGGCTTCGTCGCCGACGAGCAAGTCGCCGAGCGCATGGTCGGCTTTCAGGTCAACGGCATGCAGGCGGTCAACAGCATCGCCGACATCTCTGCCAACACCGGCCGTAACGGCAACTTCCTGGTCAGCCCCGGCAGCACCCGCAGCTACACCTTGTTTGCCGAACGCGAAGGGGCGTTCGCCGCTACCAGCAAAGCCGCCACCTTTGGCGGCGAAGGGGCTGCCGGCAATGTCGCCAACGGCCTGTTCGGCCAGGTGGTGGTGGTCCCCAAAGGCGGGCGAACCTACCGCAACACCCTGACCGAAGAAGAAATGCGCCTGGCCACCACCGGCCGCACCGCCGCTGGCCAGCCGGTGATCGACTATGAGGCCCGCTATCCACAGCGCGAACCCTGGATCACCGAGGGCAAGGCCGGCAAGCCGATCATCGCGATGATCGACGGCAACCAGATCCTCAGCAGCGAAACCGACGCCATCGTCATGGGCCCCAACCCTGATGGCAGCTTCCCCAAGTCCACCTACCCACTGGAAAGCATCGGCAAGCGCAACCCGGCGCTGCCCAACCGGCTCGAGGCGTTTCGCGACTTCGCCTCGCAGTTCGCCGATGAGGTGGCCGGCACCCAGGCCTTCCCTGGTTACTGGGCAGACCCGGTGATGGGGCATGTACTGGAACCGGCGCGCGACGCGTTCATGATCAACTATGGCTCCGGTGGCATGGGCGCCGAGGTGGTCGCCAACCGCCTGGGCGTGGGGCCGATGCATGACTGCCTGTCGTGCGCCTACGAAGAGTTCTTCCTCAGTGCGCACACCGTGGGCGATATCGGCACCCTGGTCGATGTGCCGGCCAACGTCGGCCTCGAACATATCCGCCCCGGCGAAGTGCCGCCGGCAAGCGCCACCGGGGTCAAGGCCAGCATGGCCCTGTACCCGGCGGAACCGGCCAACGTGCACCACAGCTACATTGGTGACTTCACCAAGTTCCGCAACACCCACAACGGTCACGAGCAGCACATCTTCCACTTGCACGGGCATCAGTGGCTGTTCAACCCCAACGACGACAATTCCGACTACATCGATGCCCAGGGTATCGGTGCCGGCGTCGGCTACACCTATGAGATCGCCAACGGTGGCTCGGGCAACCGCAACCGGGTGGCTGGCGATGCCATCTATCATTGCCATTTCTACCCGCATTTCGCCCAAGGCATGTGGGCCATGTGGCGGGTGCATGACGTGTTCGAGGAAGGCACCCGGCTGGATGTCAGCGGGCAGGGCGAGAACGGTTTTCACAGCACCCCGTTCGCACTGCGCAGCGGCAAGCCAGCGGCGGGCGCCCGGGCACTGCCAGATGGCGAGATCGTTGCCGGCACGCCAATCCCGGCCATTGTGCCGTTGCCAGGCAAGGCCATGGCGCCGATGCCTGGCAAGGTGGTGGTGGTGCCCAAGCTCGCTGCCGGGCAGACGGTCGCCAACAACGATGACCACCCTGAAAGCGAAGGTGATGACGACCACCCCCAGCAGCCTGGCGCTGCCAAGGCGATCGGCTCGCTGGCCCTGGTCGACCGCAGCGAGGCCAACCGCAATGCCGACGGTACGCTGAAGAACCCGGGCTACCCGTTCTGGATCGGCGGCATGGAAAGCAGCGTCGGCAACCGCCCGCCAACCCCGCCACTGGACATGCTCGACCCGGCCCTGGCCCGGCAGCTCAAGGACAGCGGCAAAGCCTTGTGGGCCAACCTCGACCCCAACCAGGTCGATGGCTGGGACGGTGGACTCGGGCGCCATGCGCTGGACGGTGTATCCGCTGGCGGCGAAGCCGTTACCACCACCACCAAACTGGATTTTTCCAAGGTGGTGCACCGGGCCAGGCCGATCTACCTGCCGGAAGAGGGTACCGACGTCGAGCAGGCCGCCATGCAGTTCCATGCCACAGCCGAGCACCCCAGCTACGCGCTGGTCCCTGGCAGCCAACCGGTGCCCAAGGCCTTCCGCACCAACGGCGCGCTGCCGACCGCAGGCGCCCCATTCTATGAACCGTGCATGGATGACCGTGGCAAACGCCTGACCCAGTCTTCGGGCGCGGGCGAATTCTTCAGCGGCGAAAGCCTGAGCGGCATCAACTTCCGTGGCGCGTCTGCCTTCACTGCCGATCGCCCGCGCATCTACAAGGGCGCCAACATCCAGTTCGACGCGGTGTACAACAAGGTCGGCTACCACTTCCCGCAGGCGCGCATCATCGCCCTGTGGGAAGACGCCTGGCCAGTGATCACCAAGCAGCGCCCGCCAGAGCCACTGGTGATGCGCATGAACACCTTCGACTGCACCATGTACCAGCACACCAACCTGATCCCGTCGTTCTATGAAATGGACGACTACCAGGTGCGCACCCCGACCGATGTCATCGGCCAGCACATCCACCTGCCCAAGTGGGACCTGACCGCTGCCGACGGTTCGGCCAACGGCTGGAACTACGAAGATGGCATCCTCTCGCCCGGCAGTGTGGTCGAGCGCGTGCAGGCCATCCGTGCCTTCAACAACTGCACCGAGGGTGACCCCCGCGACGGCACCGCTGCCTGCCCGAAAGCCAAGCAGCATCCGTACTTCGGCCGCTTCGGCCGGGCCGACTGGCTGGGCGCGCGCACCGCCATGCAGCGCTGGTTCGCCGACCCGCTGGTCAACGTGTTCAACGTCGACCGTGGCTTGGGCACCATCTTCACCCACGATCACCTCGGCCCATCGACCCACCAGCAACTCGGGCTGTACGCCACCGTGCTGGCCGAGCCGGCCGGTTCCACCTGGTACCACGCCGAGACTGGCGAGAAGCTGTACAACCCGGCCACCCGCCAGGATGGCGGCCCGACTTCGTGGCAAGCGGTGATCCACACCGGCGACAACGACGGTGACGGCAAGAACGACAGCTACCGCGAGTTCTTCCTCGAGTACAGCGACTTCCAGCATGCCTACGAGGCGGGGGTATATGTTGGTGCCGGCCCGGATGGCATCCCCAATGCCCAGTCGTTCCCGGCCACTGCCGACAGCTTCCGTTACGCCATCAACCCGCCGGTACGCGGCAAGGCGTCGAACCTGCTGGAAGCCATCGTCGAAGAACGTGGCGGCATCAATCCGGGCTGCCCAAGCCGGCCATGCCCGCAGGCGATCTCGGTGGATGACCCTGGCATGTTCGTCGTCAACTACCGTAACGAACCGCTGGCCCTGCGCGTGTTCGACCCGAACAAGGTCGGCCCGGACGGCAAGCGCGGCATGCAGGCCGAGGGCCTTGGCGGTGACCTCAGCTACGCGCTGCAGACCCGCACCGACCGCGCCATCCCGGCCATGAACCTGGCGCCTTCGGCGATCACCTCGGCGGTCGGCCCAACCGGTGGCACCACGCTATTCCCACCGCATATCAACCGCGGCGGTAGCGAGCCGGGCGACCCGTTCACGCCGATGCTGCGCACCTACAGCGGCGACAATGTGCGCCTGCGCATGCATGCCGGCGGCCATGAAGAGGAGCACAACGTGACGCTGCACGGCGTGAAATGGCTGCAGAATGGCTCCGGCTTCGGCAACAGCTCCAACTCGGGCTGGAAGTCATCGCAGATGATCGGCATATCCGAGCAGCTTGGCTTCCTGGCACCGGTGTCGATGATTTCCAGTTCCGCCGCCACCAACGGTGACTACCTGTATTCGCTGGACGCAGCGCTGGAAGGCTACTGGAACGGCATCTGGGGCATCATGCGCAACTACACCGCCCAGCGTGCCGACCTGTTCCCGCTGCCGAACAACCCGCAGCCGGTGGCCATGCGCAACACCGTCAACTTCGACGGTATCTGCCCGAAAACCACGGCCAACCCCAATGGCATTGGTACCCGCGCCACCGTCAAGCGCAGCTACGAGATCGTCGCCGCGCTGGCCAACGACATCCTCGACAACCGCAACGGCGTCGCCATCAACGATATCGCCGGTATCGGCCAGCATGTCGGCGGGCCGCTGAAGGCCAACGGCGGCACCCTGGTGTTCAACAATCGCAAGACCAGCATCCCGCTGGTGAGCGGTGTCGATCCCGAGGACGGCATGCCGTTCAGCATCGGTGGCCACAGTGCGCCGCTGCACGACCCGACGGCCATCCTGTACGTGCGCAAGGCCGACCTCGATGCCAGCACCGGCAAGCTGAAAGCCGGCGTACCTGTGGAGCCGCTGATCCTGCGGGCCAACGCTGGCGATTGCATCAGCATCACCCTGGAGAACCGCTTGCCCGAGGTGATGCCGGACTTGCCCAGCACCGCGGTGATGCACAACGTGGTCAAGCGTGACCGGTTCGACAGCGAAGGCGCCACCGCCTTTGCCAACAACCTGATGCGCCCGTCCAGCCATGTCGGCCTGCACGCCCAGTTGCTGGCCTACGACATCACCAGGTCCGATGGTGCCAACGTTGGTCTCAACCCGGTGCAGACCGTACCGCCCCGGGTCGGCAACAGTGGCGCCTACCCGAGCAAGGTGTACCAGTACTACGCCGGCCACCTGGAGCGTGAAGGCAAGCCGGTACTGCAACTGGGCCGCTCGGTGGACAACATCAACACCACGGCGATCGAGTTCGGCGGCCTCAACCTGACCCCGGCGGACTTCATCAAACAACCGCAGAAGGGCCTGGTCGGTGCCATGAGTGTCCTGCCGCAGACCGCCACCTGGAGCGAAGACACGGCCACTCGCGCCCAGGCCACGGTAAAGGTCACCGGCCAGCCGGACTACCGCGACTTCGTCACGGTCTGGCAGCGCGCGCTGAACATGCGCTGGGCCGATGGTCGCCCGGTGGAAGGCATCAACGCCGAAGGTAATGGTGCGGCGGGCGACCCGCAGGATAACGGCAACATGGCCGTCAACTACCGCACCGAACCGCTGTGGCTGCGCTTCGGCATGGCCCCGGACTCGCCGTTCGGCCACGCCAACGGCCTGGGCTTCGCCGATGTGCCCAACGCCCACATGGCCTACGCCAATGCCCTGGTCGGTGGCGACCCGCTGACCCCGGTGCTGTACGCCAGGCCGGGCCAGCCGGTGCGCAACCACATCGTCATGCCCAGCGGTGGCAGCCGCGGCATGGTCTACCAGCTGGATGGGCATGTCTGGCCGCTGCATGCATACCAGGCCGAAAAGAACGACTCTGATGGCTACCCGATGAACCTGCCTGGTATCGGCTCGGTGCGCTTTGCCAACAACCCGATGAGCATGTACATCGGCGCCCAGGAAAGCGTGCTGCCGGCCGCGCACTTCAGCTTCATGCTGCCCAGTGCCGGTGGCGCCAACGCAGTGCCCGGCGACTATCTGTTCCGCGACTATGCCGCCTACGGCAACCTCTCGGGGCTGTGGGGCATCCTGCGGGTGACCAACGATGCGCCGCCGGCAACTGCGGCGAGCCAGTAAGGGTAGGGGAGCGCGAGCATGTACAAGAACAAGAAGACTCGGCCTGCAGTACTGGGGGTGATGCTGGGTGCGGCGCTGATCGGCCTGGGCGTGGCGTATGAAAAGCTCTGGTGCGACCCGCGCGAGCTGCTGCAGGAGCCTGACGACCCACAGGCGCTGCACCGGCTCAGCCGCGACGGCGTGACGGTGGAGTTCGAGGCGCGCCCCTTGGCCGGCGGCGACGTGCGTGAAGGCGCGTTTGCCAACATCCGCTTCAAAGTCACCGACCAGGCCAGCGGCCAGCCGCTGTCGGGCATGGCGCCGGGGGCCTGGATCGACCCGGCACAGTCGGCACCGGCAGAAGGCGGCAACCGCGACCAGAGCTGCAAGGCCCGTGTTGCTTTGTTCCTCAAGAGCAGCATCGGTGCACGCCCGTTGCTCGACCTGAACAGCTACTTTCTGCTGGTGCTGAACAAGGACGCCAGCCTGACCGTGATCGATCCGACCGTGTCGGTGGGCGGCATCACCAGTACCCTGGCGCGCATCGACCTGCCGGGCCGGCCCATGGACTGGACGGCCACCGGCGACGACAAGCAGGTCTTCGTGTCGATGCCGGAGCGTGGCCAGGTGGCAGTCATCGATACCGAGACCTTCACCCGCGTGGCCACCCTGGAGGCCGGTGAGTCACCGGTCCGCGTGGCCCTGCAGCCGGACCAGCACCGGCTGTGGGTCGGCAACAACAGCAGCGACCCGGCCAAAGGCGGGGTCACGGTAATCGACGTTCCCGCGCGCAGCACCCTGAAGTCATTCGCCACCGGCTCCGGGCACCACGAAATCGCCTTCAGCGCCGACTCACGCTACGCCTTTGTCAGCAACCGCGACGGCGGCACGCTGAGCATCATCGACATCCCCCAGATGCGCCTGGTGAAAACCCTGGAGGTCGGCCCGCACCCGCTGTCGGTGGCCTACTCGGCTTTGTCCCAGGCGGTCTACGTCACCGACGGCGAAGAGGGCACGGTGCGGGTGATCGATGCCAGCAGCCATCAGTTGCGCCACATCGTCAAGGCCGAGCAAGGCCTCGGGCCGATGCGCTTCAGCGCTGATGGCCGCTATGGCATCGTGCTCAACACCCTGGACAACCAGGCGCTGGTGATCGATGCCAGTACCGACAAGCTGATCCATCGGGTTCCGGTGGCGGCCGAACCGTATCAGCTGACCTTCACCAAAGGCTATGCCTACATCCGCGGCCTGGCCTCGCCCAAGGTCAGCATGATCAACCTCAGCAGCCTGGGCGAAGGGCGCCAGCCGATCGTGCAGGGTTTCGAAGCCGGCCCCGCGGCGCCCCGCCAGGCCGGCGACCTGCCACTGGCCCAAGGGTTGGCGGTGTCGCGTGACGACAATTCGGTATTCGTGGTCAACCCGGTGGACAACACCACCTACTTCTACGCCGAGGGCATGAACGCCCCGATGTCTGGCTACAACAACCGTGGTCACCAGGCCCGCGCGACCCTGGTCATCGACCGCAGCCTGCGTGAGCTGGCACCCGGCGTGTATGGCTCGACGGTGAAGATGCCGGCGGCAGGCAGGTTCGATGTGGCCTTTCTGCTCAACCAGCCGCAGATCATCCACTGTTTCAGCACCGAGGTGGCCGCGGCGCCAGCGGCAAGCAAGCGCCGGGGGGCGCATGCCGAGTTCATCGGCCTCGACCAGCCCATGGCGCAGCAAACGGAATTCACCGCCAAGGTACGCATCGTCGGCGACGACGGTCGGCCACGGCTGGGCCTGGGCGACCTGACCCTGCGCTACTTCCTGGCGCCGTCTTCGCTGCCGCGCAACCTGCCGCTCGAAGAGGTGGGTGAGGGCGTGTACCAGGCGGCGTTGACCTTGCCCGAAGCCGGCGCCTGGTACCTGCATGTGCAATCGCCATCGCTCGGGCGCTCGTTCGCCGAAGAAAACTACACCAGCCTGCGCGTGCTGCCAGCCGCAGCGGCTACTGCTTCCCAGACCGAAGTGAGGCATGTGCGATGAACGCCAAGCATTCTTTCCAGCTGCTTGCCCTGAGCCTGGCATTGGCCAGCAACCTGGCACTGGCCCATGCCGGCCATGACCACGAAGGCCACGCCGGGCCGCCGCCGATGGCCCACCAGGAAAAGGCCAGCGTGCGCTTTGCCGACGTTCCGCTGCTCAACCAGGACGGCATGCCGGTGCGCCTGGAGCACGACCTGGTGGGCGAGCGCCTGGTGATCATGGGCTTCATCTACACCAGCTGCACCACGGTGTGCCCGGTGGTGTCGTCGATCATGGGCAAGGTCCAGCAACAGCTGGGGGGGCGGGTGGGCGAGGAGATCCAGCTGGTGTCGATCAGCGTCGACCCGCAACGTGACGACGCCAAGCGCCTGCAGGGCTACGCCAAAGCCTTCCAGCATGGCCCGGGCTGGAGCTGGCTGACCGGCTCGCAGTATGCAGTCACCGAAACCCTCAAGGGCCTCGGCAGCTTCAGTGCCGACCTAAGCCAGCATCCGCCGCTGATTCTGGTGGGTGACGGCCGCACGGGCCACTGGACCCGCTACTACGGCTTCACCGACCCGGCCGTGCTGGTCGAAGAAATCAACCGCCTGAGTGCTCGTCGCGTCCACGCCAAGAGCACCGCCATCGCCGAACGCAGTGAGGTGCAGCCATGAGCAGCACAACCCGCCACACCACGATGCGCAGCACTGACTGGCTGGCCCTGGTGGCCGTGCTGTGGATCCTCAGCGCGGTAGCGTTTGCCCATGAGGGCCATGGGCCACAGGGGCCCAGCCCGCAACCGGCACCGCCGGCCATGACCAGCGGTGGAGGCACCCGCGATGCGCAGGCGTGGTTCACCGACACCGTGCTCAAGGACCAGAACGGCCGCGAGCTGCGCTTCTACAGCGATGTGCTCAAAGACAAAGTGGTCATGCTCAACGTGATATTCACCCGCTGCACCGACGCCTGCCCGCTGATCACCCGCAAGCTGCGTGAGGTGCGCGACGCCATGGGGCCAGCGCTGGCCAGCCAGGTGACCTTCGTGTCGATCAGCAGCGACCCGCTCAACGACAACCCGGCAGCGCTCAAGGCCTTTGCCGAGAAGCAAGGCGTGGACAGCGCCAACTGGCTGTTCCTCACCGGCGACAAGGCTGATGTCGACCTGGTGCTGGGGCGCATCGGCCAGTTCCTGCCCAGCCCCGAGCAGCATTCGACGCAGCTGATTGCCGGTGACGTGGCCGGCAAGCGCTGGAGCAAGATCCGCCCGGATGCACCGCCTGCGGCCATCGCCCAGCGCATGCAGCTGCTGGCGCAACCGTTGGCTGGGCGATAGCCGCCATGGAATTGCGCAATTCTTGTAGGAGCGGCCTTGTGTCGCGAAAGGGCTGCAAAGCAGCCCCGGCCATTCGTGCATTAATGCTGATTCACTGGGGCCGCTGCGCGACCCTTTCGCGACACAAGGCCGCTCCTACAAGGGCCCGCATGCTCCTGGGATTCATCCTTTTTGGGGTAATTGGCGGCTCAGCATGTGCGCTGGAACTTACCGCCAATGAACAGGCCGGCAAGCGCCTCTATCGGCAAGGGGTCTCGAGCAGCGACGCACAGCTGATGGCTCGGGTCGGTGCCAGCGACATGAGCGTGCCCGCCAGCGTGCTGCCCTGCGCCAGCTGCCACGGGCTTGACGGGCGTGGGCGCGCCGAAGGCGGGGTACGCCCACCCAGCCTCGACTGGCAACGCCTGGCGCTCGGGCAGGGCGAGCGACAAAGCAACGGTCGCCGCTACCCGGCCTACCGCGACGGCACGCTGGCCCGCGCGATCCAGCACGGCGTCGACCCCGCGGGGCAGCGACTGGACCCCGCCATGCCGCGCTTCGAATTGACCCTGGCTGACCAGCGCAACCTTACGGCTTACCTCAAACGCCTGGGCGATGAACGTGACCCCGGGGTGGAAGCAGGCGTGCTGCGCCTGGGCACCTTGCTCCCGGCCCGTGGCCCACTGGCTGAAGCCGGGCATGTGGTACGTGCCGTGCTGGAGGATGGCCTGGCTCAGATCAACCAGCAGGGTGGCATTCATGGGCGACGCCTGGAGCTGGTGGTCGCCGATGCTGACACCGACCCGGCCAGTGCCGAGCACGCCTTGCAGCGCCTGCTGGACCAGGAGCAGGTGTTCGCCTTGATCACCCCGCTGGTGCCCATGCTCGATCAGCAACTGCCGACACTGCTCGAACAACGGGGCGTGCCGCTGATCGGCAGCACGCCACGCAGCGGCGGCAGCCCTCTGATTTTCGACCCGCTGCCGGGTGTCGCCAGCCAGTTGCTGAGCCTGGCAGCCCATGCCAAGGGCGCCCTCGGCTTGCCGCCAGATGGCTTGCGCGTGGTGTATGCCGGCAACGATCAGGCGGCATTGGCCGAGCAGGTGCGCCAACGCCTGCTCCAGCAAGGCTGGACGCCCGCACCGATCCTGGCCTTCGACGGCCAGGCCGTCGATGGCCAGGGTATCGTCTTCGTCGGTCGCGCCCAGGCCTTCTCCGCGCTAGCCCAGGCGCTGCACGCCGAAGGGCGTGCGCCATACCTGCTCGCCGCCTCCAGCCAGGTGGCGGTAGCGGTGGCCAGCTTGCCAGCGCAGTGGTCGCAACGGCTGTTCCTGGCCTATCCGTTCTTGCCCGATGACTGGACCGAGCAGGGCATGGCGAGCCTGGCTGGCCTGCAACAGCGCCAGGGTCTCGACCCACGCCAGGCGTCGCTGCAGGTCAACGCCCTGTGTGCCCTCAAACTGCTGACGGAAGCCCTGAAGCAGATGGGGCGCGACGCCAGCCGCGAACGGCTGGTGGGCGCCCTGGAGCGCCTGCACGATGTCGATACCGGCCTGACCCCGGCGCTGGGCTTCGGCCCCGGCAGGCGCCAGGGTATGGCTGGCGCCCATGTCGTCGCGGTGGCGCTGCCCGGGCCGCGCTTCAGCGCCGTCGCACCGTACCGGCCGTTGCCGGACAGCCCTTGAACGGAGGTGCTCATGCGATTCCTGTTGCTGTGCCTGCTGCTGGTGGCCGCCAAGGCGAGCTGGGCCGACGTACCCGCTGCGCGGGTCAACGGCGTGACTATCGACCAGCTGCGCCTTGAGCGCTATTTTTCCGAATATCTGCAGGCACAGGGCAGGGCAGTGGCCAGCATTCGTAATCCGACGCTGTACAAGCGCCTGCGCGAGCAAGCACTGGATGAACTAATCGACAAGGAATTGCTCTGGCAGGAAGCCCAGCGCCAGGGTATTCACATCAGTGATGAGCAGGTATCAGCGCAAGTCAGCGAAGTCGAAGCAGCCTTCGCCAGCCCGGCACTGTTCGCAAGGCGCCTGGCAGATGCAGGATTCGATCGCGCAGAGTACGCTGATTACATGCGCCGCGAGCTGGCCGCGCAGCGGGTGTACGCTCAGCTCAGCGCGGTAGACGAACCCAGCCAGGCCGAAGTTGCGGCGTTTTACCAGGCCAACCGGCAAATCCTGCAAGGAGCGCAGAACCAAAGTGTTAGTGCATTGGTCATACCCGAACCAGCCCTGCAACTGGCCAAGGCTGCGCTCATCGGCCAGTTGCAGGCGCAGGCGCGCCAATCCGTGCGCCAACGTTTGCGCGAATCCGCTACAGTGGAGATCGCTGACTGACGCCCTTGAACGGGTTTCCCCAAAGCTGGGGAATAGCGCTTTGGCAAAGTGCCATCAGTTTCCCCGGATGTGGGGAACAAGGCCTGCGCCTGCGTCGTGGGGTGTGCTGCAACCCAGTGGGATCAAAGACTTACAGTGGTGCGAGAAGACAATTCATGCCTGGCACGAAGCCTGCTCTAGCCTTGTCGAGGCCGCACTTCGCAACCCGGGTAACCGGGCAGTATTTGGGAGTCGACCTTGGTGAAGAAAGTATTGGTAGTCGATGACGAACAGACCCTTGCGCAAAACCTGCAAGCGTACCTGCAGGCGCAAGGCCTGGAAGTTCACGTCGCCCACGACGGTGCCAGCGGTATCGAGCAGGCTCAAAGCCTGGCACCGGAGGTGATTGTGCTGGATTACCGCTTGCCTGACATGGTGGGGTTTCAACTCCTGGAGACCGTGCGCAAGAACAGGCAGTGCCATTTCGTGCTGATCACCGCTCACCCGACTGCCGAAGTCCGTGAGCGAGCTGCCGAACTTGGCGTCAGTCATGTCCTGTTCAAGCCGTTCCCGTTGGCCGAACTGGCCCGCGCGATCTTCGACCTGATGGGCATCGAGCGCCGGCGCAGGGCCACTGACGATCCAGCCGAAGGGTTTGTCGAACGACGCCAGAACAGGAACGAATCGTTCCCCTTGCAGTTGTACGATGGCAGCTGGGTGTTGGCCGATCGCCGCCGTAATGGCGCCAAGCCCCCAGGACCTGACGACGAACAACTGCTCACCGGGGAATAGCGGCGCCCGCTGCCCTGGCCAAGCCAGCCCGCGACGCGCCCCTGAGCGGAGTCGCAGGCCATGGCAGACGTATTCGATACAGGTGCAGGCAAGTACAGCGCCTACCCCCGCGACCTCCTGGCCCAGGCCCGCCTGCAAGCGGGCGACGAGCGTCTGCTCAACTGCCTGGAGCGCCTGGCCAACGACACCCCCGACCGCTTCATCCAGCGCCTTGGCCTGACCCTGCATTACCCGGTGCTGGCTACCCAGCTACTGCTGGCCAGCACTGCGCGCTTCGACACGGTCAGCCTGGCCCAGTGCCTGAAGCACGAGTTCGTGATGATCGAGCAGGACGGCCAACTGATCGGTGTGTTCGCCGACCCTTTCGACCATGCCCGCCTGGCCTGGATCGACGACAACCTGCAAGGCGCGCCGCTGTACCTGGCCCACGCTGCCGACCTGGCCACCTTTCTGGCCCGCCACGAAGAAAGCTTCCACGCCGTCGATGCCCTCGATCATGGCCCGGAAACCAGCGGTGAAAGCGACCCGCTGCAACGCCTGTCGCTGACCAGCATCAGCGAAGACCAGAGCAAGGTGGTGAAGCTGGTCAACTCGACCCTGTACGACGCGCTCAAACAGCACGCCAGCGATATCCACCTGGGGATGACTGGCCAAGGCCTGGTCATCAAGTACCGCATCGACGGCGTGCTCAATGGCGCTGGCAAGGCCAGTGGCAGCGCCTTCGCCGATCAGGTGATCTCGCGCATCAAGGTCATGGCCGAGCTGGACATCGGTGAAAAACGCGTTCCCCAGGACGGCCGCTTCAAGGTCGCCATCGGCGAGCGGCAGATCGATTTCCGTGTGTCGATCATGCCGAGCATCTTTGGTGAGGACGCGGTGCTGCGGGTGCTCGACAAGCAGGACCTGTCCGACCGCGTCAGCGGCGTGCAGCTACAGGCCCTCGGTTTTGCCGAGCAAACCCTGTGCGCCCTGCGCCGGCTGGCCTGCGAGCCCTATGGCATGATCCTGGTCACCGGCCCCACCGGCAGCGGCAAGACCACCACCCTGTACGCCATGCTCAGCGAGATCAACCATGGCGTGGACAAGATCATCACCATCGAAGACCCGGTCGAATACCAGCTGCCCGGCGTGCTGCAGATTCCGGTCAACGAGAAGAAAGGCCTGACCTTTGCCCGTGGCCTGCGCTCGATCCTGCGCCATGACCCGGACAAGATCCTGGTCGGCGAGATCCGCGACCCGGACACCGCACAGATCGCCGTGCAGTCGGCGCTGACCGGCCACCTGGTGTTCACCACCATCCACGCCAACAACGTCTTCGATGTGATCGGCCGCTTCAGCCAGATGCAGGTCGACCCCTACAGCTTCGTCTCCGCTCTCAACGCGGTGCTGGCCCAGCGCCTGATCCGCCTGGCCTGCCCGCACTGCTGCACACCGTGCGAGGTCGATGACCAAGCCTTGGCCGCCTCGGGCCTGACCCGCGAAGCGGTCAGCGGCTGGACATTCGTTCGCGCCCAGGGCTGCGGCCAGTGTCGTGGCAGCGGCTACCGCGGCCGCAGCGCGATTGCCGAACTGCTGCACCTGGACGACGACCTGCGGCAGATGATCGTCGAACGCCGCCCCCTGTCGCAGATCAAGCAGCTGGCCTGCCAACGCGGCCTGCGCCTGCTGCGTGCCTCGGCCCTGGACCTGGTCCGTGATGGCCGCACCACACTCGAGGAGATCAACCGTGTCACATTCATCTGATCGTGGCTCTTACAAGTACAGCGCCGTGCTCGGCGCTGACGGGGTCGGCC
Organism: Pseudomonas sp. NBRC 111130; assembly: GCF_001320485.1. NCBI lineage: Bacteria > Pseudomonadati > Pseudomonadota > Gammaproteobacteria > Pseudomonadales > Pseudomonadaceae > Pseudomonas > Pseudomonas sp. NBRC 111130. The sequence goes on along the minus strand of NZ_BCBG01000020.1, from coordinate 23,439 downwards.
TGGGTCGCTCGTGCGGCAAACAAACGCAGTGGCTTGGCAGCCGCGCATTCACCTGCGAAGCCGCGCAACCGGCCTGGGAAGCGGCCTTGCAAGCCTTGGCTGCACTGCTGGCCGAACACGCCGTCAAAAGCGCCCCGTTGCGCGTGCTGCTGTCGGCGCGTTACAGCCGCTTCTGCCTGGTGCCGTGGAGCGATGCCATCGGCCAGCCTCGCGAGCTGGATGCCTACGCCCGGGCCTGCTTCGAGCACCTCTACGGCCAGTCGCTCGGTGACTGGCGCATCGTCCTTTCGCCGGAGCCCGCCGGGGCCGCACGTATCGCCACCGCGCTCCCCGAAGCCCTGCTGCTGGGCCTGCAGAGCCTGGGACGGGAAAACCGCCTGAGCCTGCGCTCGGTGCAGCCCTACCTGATGGCCGCCTACAACCGCTGCTCGGCGCAGCTGGAGCAGGGCGACTTCCTGTTCGTGCTCGCCGAACCACGCCGCAGCGTACTGCTGCTGGCCGCTGGTGGTGCCTGGCAACAGGTGCTGGCCCAGGGCTGCGCTGACAGCGACCAGGCCCTGCAGGCGCTGATCGAACGCACCTGCGAGTTGTACGGCGAGCAACTGCCACGGGTGTACCTGCATGCCGCAGGGCGCGGCGACGTCCCGCAACTGGCGGCTGTGCAGCTGTGCCAGCCCGCTGGCGACAGCGACCCGCTGTGCGCCATGTGGCGGGCGGTGGCCTGACATGCGCCGCCTCGACCTGGAATTTCAGCCCCGTCGCAGCGGCCCGTTGGCCTGGTCGCTGCTGGCCCTGGGCGCAGTCGCAGTCGCCGGGCTGGTGCTGGTGCAACAGCAGCTGCAGGCCGAGCAGGCAGACCTGGAAACCCAGCTGCACAGCCTGGAACTGCAACTGGGCCGCCGCCCGGCCCCGGTCGCCCCGCAGAACAGCGCCGCCAGCCGCGAGCAGGCCGAACGCCTGGCGCAGATGCGCAGCGTCTCGCAGCAACTGCAACGGCCCTGGCAACAGCTGTTCGCCATGCTCGAAGCGCAGCCACAGGAGGACGTGGCATTGCTGACCCTGACCCCGGACGCCCGCAAGGGCCAGGTGCGCATCAGCGCCGAGGCTCGCAACCTGGAAGCGATGCTGCAGTACCACCAGCGTCTGGAGCAGAGCGACGAGCTCAGCGATGTGTCGCTGCTCAACCACGAAGTGGTTGCCGGGCAGCCCGAGCACCCGGTGCGCTTCAACCTCACCGCCACCTGGGAGACCGGCCATGCGCGTCCCTAGCCTTATCCTTCACGAGCAACTGCGCCGCATCGGCCCGGTCGGCCTGGGCGCCGTCGGCGTCGCAGCACTTGCCGTCGGTATTGCGCTGGCCGGTGTAGTGCCCGAGTGGCAGGCCGTGCGCGAACTGCGCGCCAGCGAAGCGGATGCCAGCGTGCAGGTCGAACGGGTCAAGCGCGGCGAGCTGAAGATTGCCGTCAAGCCCGAGCAACAGGCGCTGGACAGCCTGCGCCAGCAGTTGCCCGGGCAGCCTGAAGCCAGCGAGCTGATCGAGCGCCTGTATCACCTGGCCAGTGCCGAGCACATCAGCCTGGCGCGCGGCGAGTACGCTCTGGGCGTCGACCCCAAGACCCAGCTGTCGCGCTACCAGATCATCCTGCCAGTACGCGGCAGCTACCCGCAGATCCGCGGCTTTCTGCGCGGCCTGATCGGCCAGCTGCCGACCCTGGTGCTGGAAGACCTCGAACTCAAACGCAAATCCATCGGCGACACCGAGCTCAACGGCCGGGTGCGCCTGACCCTCTACCTGTCGAGGTCGTGATGAATACACAACGCGCAGTGATATGGGTCGGGTTCCTGGGCATCAGCGCTGCGTTGGCGTGGGCACCGGGCCATTGGTTCCAGCAGGAAGACAGCGTTGTTCCCTTCGCGGGCTCGCCCGCTCCCACAGGGTCAGCGTCGCCTGCGGAACCTGTGGGAGCGGGCGAGCCCGCGAAAGGGCCGACAAGGGCCTCCAGGGATCTGTTCCCAGCCCAGCAATGGACCAAGCCACAAACCCTGGCCACGGTCACCGAACAACCTGTAGTCGCCGCACCCGTCGTAGCGGCGGCCCCTACCGCCCCGGCGCTGCCGTTCCAGTTCGTCGGCCGCATGGGCGACCGCGACGACCTGCAGATCTTCCTGCAGAGCGGCGAAAAGCTCTACGTCGTGCGCAAGGGCGACGTGATCGACAGTACCTATCGCCTCGACAGAGTCTCGGCCAATGAGCTGGACCTGGTTTATCTGCCTTTGCATCAGTCACAGACCTTGTCTGTAGGGAGCGCACCATGAAGTCGTCGAAACCGTGCAAGCCTGCTCCGTTCATGCTCCTGGCGCTGTGCGTGGCCATTGCCGGCTGCGGCTCCAGCGGGGTGCGCAAGGACAGCGCCGAGCTGATGAAGGAGGGCCAGTACGAGGCCGGCATTGCCCGCCTGGAAGAGGCCTTGAGCGAGAACCCGCGCGACACGGAGCTGAACATCGCCCTGGCCCACGGTCGCCAGGCAGCGGTGGAAGCGCTGATCAGCCAGGCGGATGCCGACCGCATCCGCCATGACTTCACCAGCGCCCGCACCGGCTACAGCCGGGTGCTGACCCTCGAGCCGAACAACCGCCGTGCCCAGGAAGGCATCCGCCATCTGGAGCTGATCCGCACCCTCGACGAGCGTGTCGCGCTGGGCCAGGCTGCGCTGCGCCAGGGCGACCTGTTCGGCGCCGAGCGCTACATGCGCGAAGTGCTGCGCCTGGACCCACAGAACCAGAAGGGCGTGGCCCTGCGCACCGACATCGAGAACGTCCAGGCCCGCACTGCAACGCCTTACCCGCAGCTGCGCAGCAAGCTGGAGCGCCCGGTCACCCTGGAGTTTCGCGACGCCGGCCTGAAGACCATCTTCGAGGTGCTGTCGCAGGTCGCCGGCATCAACTTCATCTTCGACAAGGACCTGCGCCCGGACATGAAGGCCACCATCTTCGTGCGTGACGTGCGCATCGAGGACGCCGTGGCGCTGCTGCTGGAGCAGAACCAGCTGCGGCAGAAGATCGTCAACGACAATACCTTGCTGATCTACCCCGATTCGCCGCAGAAGACCAAGGACTACCAGGAACTGGTCATGCGCACCTTCTACCTGACCAGCATCGACGCCAACACCGCGCTGAACATGGTCAAGACCATGCTCAAGACCCGTGACGTGTTCGTCGACGAACGCCTCAATACCCTGACCATGCGTGACACCCCCGACGCCGTGCGCATGGCCGAAAAGCTGCTGCAGTCGCAGGACCAGTCCAACCCCGAGGTGGTGCTGGAAGTGGAGGTGATGGAAGTCGCCACCTCGCGCATCCTCGACCTTGGCCTGCAATGGCCCAACACCTTCGGTGTGCTGACTGACGACGGCAACCCGGTCAGCGTGCTCGACCAGCTGCGCGGCATCAACTCCAGCCGTATCAGCATCTCGCCGGCACCGCAGGCCAAGATCAATGCCCAGGACAAGGACATCAACACCTTGGCCAGCCCGGTGATCCGCGTCAGCAACCGCGAGCAGGCGCGTATCCACATCGGCCAGCGGGTACCGATCATCAGTGCCACTTCGGTACCGTCCACCCAAGGCCCGGTGATCACCGAAAGCGTGACCTACCTGGACGTGGGCCTCAAACTCGAAGTGCAGCCGACGGTGCACCTGAACAACGAAGTGGCGATCAAGATTGCCCTGGAAGTGAGTAACGCCACCCCCCTGGAGGCCACCCGCCAGGGCACCATCCCGGTCCAGGTCGATACCCGCAACGCGCAGACCAGCCTGCGCCTGCACGACGGCGAAACCCAGGTGCTGGCCGGCCTGGTGCGCAACGACCACAACGCCGCCGGCAACAAGATACCCGGCCTCGGCGACATCCCTGGCCTGGGGCGGCTGTTCGGCAGCAACAAGGACGACATGAGCAAGTCCGAGCTGGTGCTGGCGATCACCCCACGGATCGTGCGTAACCTGCCGTACCAGAGCCCTTCGGACATGGAGTTCGGCACCGGCACCGAGTCGAGCATGCAGGTGCGCCAGGCGGCGCCGCTGCCCGTGCGTGATGTGCCAGGCGACGTGCCGAGCGATAGCCAGGACAGCGCCCCGGCGATCCAGAGCCAAGTGGCCACTGCCCCAGCCACCGTTACTGTGAGCCCACGGCCATGAAACGCCGCCAGCAGGGATTCAGCCTGATCGAAGTGGTGCTGACCCTGGCCCTGCTCGGGATGCTCGCGACCATGGCTGCACCGTTGACCGAGACGGTGGTGCGCCGTGGCAAGGAGCAGCAGCTGCGCGAGGCGCTGTACCAGATCCGCGACGCCATCGACGCCTACAAGCGCGCCTTCGACGCCGGCTACATCGAGAAGCGCCTGGATGCCAGCGGCTACCCGCCGAACCTGCAGGTGCTGGTCGATGGCGTGCGCGATGTGCGCAGTGCCAAGGGCGCCAAGTTCTACTTCCTGCGGCGCATTCCTCACGACCCGCTGGTGGCGGCCAGGAACCAGGACGAAGGCGGTTGGGGCCTGCGTGCGTACGCCAGCAGCCCGGACAACCCGCGTGAAGGCGAGGACGTCTTCGACGTGTATTCCAAGGCCCGCGGCAAAGGCCTCAACAACATCCCTTACGGGCAATGGTGACAGCCATGAAACGCAGCAAAGGCTTCACCCTGATCGAATTGCTGGTGGTGATGGCGATCATTGCCACGCTGATGACCATCGCCATGCCGCGCTACTTCAACAGCCTGGACAGCTCCCGCGAGGCCACCCTGCGCCAGAGCCTGGCAGTGCTGCGCGAAGCCCTGGACCATTACTACGGCGACACTGGCCATTACCCGGATTCACTGGAGCAACTGGTCGAGCAGCGTTACCTGCGCAACACCCCGGTCGACCCGATCACCGAGCGCAGCGACGCCTGGCAGCTGGTGCCACCGCCCGAAGGCGTAGCCGGCGGCGTCGCCGATATCAAGAGCGGTGCCACAGGGAGGGCGCGTGATGGCAGCCTGTTCGCGGAATGGTAAGGCCAGCGCCGGCTTCACCTACCTGGGCGTGCTGCTGCTGATCGCGATCAGCAGCGTGGCCCTGGCCGCTACCGGCACGGTGTGGTCGAGCGTCGCCCAGCGCGAGCACGAGCGCGAGCTGCTGTGGGTCGGCGGCCAGTATGCACAGGCTCTGCGCAGCTACTATCGCGCCTCGCCAGGCCTGGCCCAGTACCCCAAGGAGCTGGCCGACCTGCTCGAAGACAACCGCTTCCCGGAGGCCAAGCGGCACATCCGCCGACTGTACCCGGACCCGATCACCAACAGTGACGACTGGGGCCTGCTGCGCGCCATCGATGGCCGTATCACCGGGGTGCACAGCCGCTCCGACGCCACGCCGTTCAAGCGCAGTGGCTTCGACATGCAGTTTTCCGGTTTCGAAGGCCTGGAACATTACAGCGACTGGCAATTCGTTGCCGAGCAGGCCTTCAACGAAAGTGCCGGCGGCGCCCGTACCCATGCCGGCCCGGGAGACACGCCATGAAATGCCTGCAGGCCCTGTGCCTGAGCCTGCTGTTGGCAGCCGGGACGCCGGGCGCAGCCATGGCCGACTCCGAGGACGAGATGAAGGGCTTCATCGTCGACAACACCATCTCGCACATAGGCCACGACTTTTACTACTACTTCGCCGACCGCCTGCGCGCCACCAGCCGGCTGGATTTCAACCTGGTGGTACGCGAGCGCCCGGATGCCCGTTGGGGCAGCCTGGTGACCGTGGAGTTCGACCGTGACGTGCTGTACCGGCGCTTTTTGCCACCGAACGTCACGCAATTAAAAGATGAGGCCGTCGCGGCCGCCGACCTGGTCAAGCAGGAAGTCATCCAGCGCAAGCTGCAACGGCTGCTGCAGGACACCACTGATCTGGATAGGGATGAACTATGAACATGTGCATACCCCGTTGCCTTGCGGCTGGCCTGCTGTTCGGCGCCTGCGCCGTCCACGCCACCGAACTGGTGTACACCCCGGTCAACCCGGCGTTCGGCGGCAACCCGTTGAACGGCACCTGGTTGCTGAACAACGCCCAGGCGCAGAACGACTACGACGACCCGGACCTCAAGGACCGCGCATCCGCCTTTGGCGGCACCTCGGCCCTGGAGCGCTTCAGCAACCAGCTGGAGTCCCGCATGCTGTCGCAGCTGATGGACAACATCAGCAACGGCAAGACCGGCAGCATGGCCACCGACGCATTCCTGATCGATGTCATCGATGACTCCGGTGCCCTGAGCATCAAGGTCACCGACCGCGTCACAGGAGAAACTTCGCTCATTGAGGTCAGTGGCCTGAACCCCTGAGAGGGACGGGTCGTTTAGCTGGGGAGAGAGCACCATGAAACGCTTGCTGAGCACTTTAGTGATTGTCGCCACACTTGCCGGCCTGCAAGGTTGTGGCCTGCGCGAGCCGATGCCGGCCGAACAGGACACGGAAACCCCGACCCTGACGCCGCGGGCCTCGACCTACTACGACCTGATCAACATGCCGCGTCCCAAAGGGCGCCTGATGGCCGTGGTGTATGGCTTCCGCGACCAGACCGGGCAGTACAAGCCGACCCCGGCCAGCTCGTTCTCCACCAGCGTCACCCAAGGGGCGGCGAGCATGCTGATGGATGCGCTGAATGCCAGCGGCTGGTTCGTGGTGCTGGAGCGTGAAGGCCTGCAGAACCTGCTGACCGAACGCAAGATCATCCGTGCTTCGCAGAAAAAGCCCGACGTGCCCGAGAACATCATGAGCGAACTGCCCCCGCTGCAGGCCGCCAACCTGATGCTCGAAGGCGGCATCATCGCCTACGACACCAACGTGCGCAGTGGCGGCGAGGGTGCCCGTTACCTGGGCGTCGACATCTCCCGCGAGTACCGGGTCGACCAGGTCACGGTCAACCTGCGCGCCGTGGACGTGCGCACCGGGCAGGTGCTGGCGAACGTCATGACCAGCAAGACCATCTACTCGATCGGCCGCAATGCCGGGGTGTTCAAGTTCATCGAGTTCAAGAAGTTGCTGGAGGCTGAGGTGGGGTACACCACCAACGAACCGGCGCAGCTGTGCGTGCTGTCGGCGATCGAGGCCGCGGTGGGGCATCTGCTGGCCCAGGGCATCGAGCGGCGCTTGTGGCAAGTGGCGGGGGATCCGGCGGAGGGCAAGGCAGAGGTGGACAAGTTCCTTAGCCAGAACCAGCAGCAGTGAATGGCTTGGGTGGTTGGCTTGAAATTTCTGGCGCCTGTGAGATCGAGCGCCGCCCGCGCGGCGCATCGCGGGCAAGCCCGCTCCCACATCTGTTTCGGGCCAGTCTCTCCTGTGCCGCCAACAGGGACCGCCTTGTTGGCACGACGATACATCTCGGTGGGCGCTGATGCCGCTCCACCTGTCTCCAGTCATGCACCAAGGCAGATCCTGTTGGCGGTACAGGAGAGACTGGCCCGAAACAAATGTGGGAGCGGGCTTGCCCGCGATGCGCCGCGCGGGCGGCGCTCGATGTCAGCCCCCACCCAAAGCCTGAGCCCTACACCCCCAGCCATACCCGATCCGCCCAGCCATTTCCCCAGCATCGACCGCGTCAGCAGGAGAGGACGTGGCGGCCGGCAAGAGAAGTGTTACTGCACATGCCCTTCGCTTGAAACGCTTCCCCGACACCGGTAGTCTTTGCCCGCTGCTGTAAATCCAGCAGTCGGGTTTGGTCACCCGCAATCATCAAGGCGCACAAGCGCCCGCTCTGCGATACAGTTGGCGCTTTTTTGTGCCCGGCTGTTTCGTTTTATGGCGGCTGTGCGTGGGGCGCCTCCGTGCGCGCCGGTTTCCTTGATTCCCGGTTGACCAACCCGCGTACAGTCGCCACCCATTCGTTTGGTCACGTTGTGTGGCGGCTCCATTGAATCAAGGAGCGACACAATGACAAAAGGCTTACCTGATCCTCCCGTACGCGCCACCACGGCGGCCTCCAGTTTCTCTACCTGTGAATGCAGCCATCCGCCATTGTTTGCCGTGCGCTCGGGGGTGGATTACGAAGATGCGCTGGTGCACCTGTCAACGCTGCTCAAAGGGGCGTTTGCGACCAATCTGAAGGCCCTTGAGCTGGCCAAAGGAACCTGTCGTGATCTGTTGTTGAGCAATGACCATGGGCTGGATTCGGCCAAGGCGGTGGTGGAGGCGTTGCTGGATGGGGTGGAAAGGCAGCAGTTGGCTGGGCGGAAGATGGTGCCAGGTATCTGACGGCTGGCCGGCCCTGCGTACTGGGTCAACCTGCCTTGCGCAAGGTCAGGTTGATCCGCCGCTCGCCCATTCTGGGGTGTACGCCCGGCTTTATCGGCAACACTCCGTGAAAGCGCAGCCGATCTTCGCCACCCCAGACCAGCACATCACCATGGCTTAACGGTATCCGCTGAGTCCTGTCCGACCGCTGCAACCCGCCAAACAGGAACACCGCCGGCAACCCCAGTGAAATCGACACGATCGGCTGGCCAAAGTCCTGCTCATCGCGGTCCTGGTGCAGGCTCAGGCGGGTGCCGGGCAGGTAGTGGTTGACCAGGCAGGCATCCGGCACGAAACCCTCGAAATCGGCCGCTTCCGCTGCACGGCCTGCCAGTTCGAGCAGGACCTGGGGCAGGGCAGGCCAGGGTTGCCCGCTGACCGGATCGGTAGCGCTGTAGCGATAACCCTTGGCATCACTGACCCAGCCCAGCGATCCGCAATTGGTCAACGCCACGGCCATGTTCAGGCCGCCCGGTGTTTGCATGTGCCGGAACGGCGCGGCACGCAGCACCGGGCGCAGGGCGTCGAGCAGCGGCTCAATGACGGGCAGGGCGAAGCCGGGCAGCAGCACGGTGTGGCTGGCCAGGCGTTGCGGCTGGGGGCCGAACAGGTCGAGGTCGGACTGGATCATCAGGGCGGTGGCGTGGGGTGAGTGCAAGATATTGTAAGCCCAACGCGGTCTTTGTAGGAGCGGCCTTGTGTCGCGAAAGGGCTGCGAAGCGGCCCCGGGATATCAGCAGCTCACAAATTGCAGGGGCTGCTTTGCAGTCCTTTCGCGACACAAGGCCGCTCCTACAAGGACCGTGTCATCACTCATGTGCAAAGCAGGGAAATAAAAAGGAACCGCGACGCCAGGGAGAGGAGACGCCGCGGTTCAAGGGGGGAGCTGGTCAGCGTTGGGTAGCGGTGGCTGTGTTGCCGTTGCCCATCTGGCTGATGGTGGCGCTCTGGTAGGCGCCGCTCTGGTTGACGTTGGCTGTGTTGTTGTTGCCGCCCTGGGTCACGTAGGCGACGTTGGCGCTGTCAGCCTGCTTGATGGTTGCACTGTTGCCACTGCCGTACAGCTGAGTGGTGTAGCTCTGGTTGGCGTAGCCGGACTGGTCCAGGTTGATGCTGTTGCCACTGCCGGTGGACGAGCCGAAGGCGTAGTTGTCGGTGCCGCGCTGGTCGGCGATGAGGCTGTTGTCGCTCCCGTTCTGCTCGAAGTACAGCTCGTTGTAGCTGTCGGCCTGCTTGGTCTCCATGGTGTTGCCGGTGCCTTTCTGGCTCAGCGTGGCCAGTTGGTACTCGCCGTTCTGGGTCAGGTTGACGCTGTTGTTGGTGCCGTTCTGGTCGATCTTGGCGGTCTGGTTCTTGCCGAACTGGCCACCGAGCTTGTCGCCTTTCCAGTTGCTGGCCAACACCTTGTTGCCGGTGCCCTTGCTGTTGACGGTCAGGCTCTGGTTGTCACCGGTCTGGTAGGTGAAGCTGCTGTTGGTCTTGCCACTTTGCGAGACAGCGGTGTTCGAATTGTTGGTCTCGAACTGATCCGACCAGCTGGCGTTGGACTGGCCCTGCTGATACAGGTTGGCGACGTTGTCCTTGCCGAAGCTCTGGTCGATGTAGCCTTCGTTGGTCTGGCCGGTCTGGTTGACCGTGGCGCGGCTGCCGGTCTGGGTGTCCTGCCAGACCTCCACCGAGTGGCCGGTGCCGTACTGGTCGATGGCGATCGTGCCGCCGTTGCCATCGCGCTGGTCACCGTAGGCGAAGTTCTGCTTGCCTTGCTGGTAGATCTGCACATAGCCATCGTTGTGCAGGATGTGCTCGGAGGCGGCGTAGTTGTCCTGGCCATCCTGGGTGATGTTGGCGCGGTTGTTACTGCCGCCGAACAGCTGCTCGACGAAGGCTTCGTTGCGCTGGCCGCTCTGGGTGGTGGTGGCCTGGCTGCCGGTCTGGGTGTCCTGCCACACGGTCGAGCGGTTTTCGCTGCCTTGCTGGTTCTGCAACGACTGGTTGTTCTCGCCCACCGACTGGCTGGCGAAGGCGTCATTGTAGGAGCCAGCGGCCTGCTGGGTGATCTGGCTGCCATTTTCGAACAGCTGCTCGCCGTAGCCGGCGTTGTACGAACCACTGGCGGTCTGGTTGATGCTGCTGGTGCTGTTTTCCTGCACCGCCAGGTGGTTGTGGCCCTTGCCGGTCTGCGTCTGGGTGGCCGCGGCGAACGGTGCAACCGTCTGCTGCACCTCGGCGATGTTCTGGTTACCGTTCTGCGACTGGTTCGAGGTGCTGTCGTCAGCCATGACCTGGCCGGCCAAGGCCAGGACGATAGCGGCGCTTAGGGGGGCGAGCTTGAACATGGTGGAGCCTCCAGGTCTATCGGTATTGGGTGATCTGAACACGCTGGCCATTGCCGGCCTGGGTCACTGAACTGCTCAGGCCAACGCCTGCCTGCTGGATACTGGCGCTGTTGTTGTTGCCGATCTGCTCGATGCTGGCGCTGTTGCTGGTGCCGCTCTGGCGGATCGCAGCGCTGTTGCCATATCCCTGTTGGCTGATGTTGGCCATCAGGTCACTGCCTTCCTGCAGGATGTACGCCTCCTGCGCGCCCCCGGCCTGGACGATGCGGCCCAGCAAGGCCTGGCCGTTCTGGTCGAGGGCGGCGCGGTTACCGTTGCCTTGCTGCTCGATCACTGCCGCCTGACCGGCACCGACCGGCAGCAGGCGGATGATCAGCGGGTCACCGAGGTCGCTACCGGGCGCAAGGTCGGCGTTGTCCATCAGGTCATCGGCCCCGGCCTGGCCCGCCAGGGCCAGGCTCAGCAGCAGTGGATACAGGCACTTCATGGCGTTCTCCTGGCCTTACTGCACCGTCACGTTGACAGTACGGGTACTGCCTTGGCTGCTCGTCACGGTGGCGGTCGGTGCGGCCGTCGGGATGATCGTGGTGCTGTTGCTCACCGCCAGGCGCCAGCGGCCGGTCACCGGTACCGTGGTGGTGCCGAGGGTCTGCACGCCGGTGGTGGTGGTGACCCGCACGGTGATGGTGTTGCCGGTGGTCACCGACGAGGTCCCGCTGACATCCCAGTTGTAACGGTTGTTCGAGCGGGCCAGGACGGTGGCCGCGGTGACCGTGAAGGTCTCGCCGGCTGCGGGCCGTGGCTGCACGTTGACCGTGACGGTGGCCGGGGCGGAAAGCGCGCCCAGGGAATCACGTGCCTGGTAGGTGAATGTGGTGGTGAAGGCCGTGGTCACCGTGGCCGGAGGGGTGTAGCTGACCGTGGTGCCATCGGTGCTCACACTGCCGCGCCCGGCGGCAGGCTGAGTCAGGTTGGCGACGGTCAATGGCACGTTGCCTTCCGGGTCGGTGTCGTTGGCCAACACGTTGATGGTCAGCGGTGCGGCCAAGGTGGTCACGGTTTCCGGGTTGGCGGTGGGTGCCTGGTTGGGCGCGACGTTGACGGTCACGGTGGCCGGTTGCGACTTCAGGCCCTTGGCATCCATTGCCCGGTAGGTGAAGGTGGCGACCACCGGCTGCGTGGCACCTGGCGGTGGGGTGTAAGTCACGGCGCTGCTACCGTTGAGGACCACGCTGCCCTGGCCGGTGGCCGGCTGGGTAACGTCGGTGATGCTCAGTGGCACGTTGCCGTCCGGGTCGCTGTCGTTGAGCAGCAGGTTCATCGTCAGCGGCACGCCGACGCTGGTGCTGCCGACATCGGCCTGGGCCAGCGGCGGCTGGTTGGCGGCCGACACCGGTGCGGTGCCGACCACCACCACCGGCTCTACATCCACGCCGCCATGGCTGGACTTGATGGTGATGGTGGCCGGTGGCTGGGCCAGGTCATTGACGGTGAGCGTTTGCAGGGTGCCGGACTTGGACAGCCGGCCATAGCCTTGGGCGACCATGTCCGGGATCAGCACTTCATCGCTGGAGCGCGCTTCTAGGATCAGCCGCTTGTTGGCCCACTCGTAGCGTGCGGTGCTGACCTTGACCACATCGGAAAGCTTGCTCGAAATGGCGGTCGGCTGGGTGTTGATGTCGCTGCTGCTGGCGGTCACCACCACCACCGGCGGAGGCGCCACCTGGCTCAGTTGCTGGCTGAAGAACAGCCCGTTGTTGTCCGCCGTCATGCTGAACTGGCAAGGCGATGGCGGCGTGCCGACCAGGGCCAGGCCGTTACGGAAGCAGACACTTGCGTCGCTTGGCGCCTTGGCGAATACCTCCACCCGGGTGCCGCCGGCATTGCGCGAGTAGGTCGCCCGCTCCAGTGACGCCGGCAGCTGCGGACGTTGGTCGAGTACCTTGCCGGAGACGGTGAACAGGCTGGTTTCGATGCGCCCGGGCGGGCCGTCGATGCGGATGAAGTTGGTGTTGAACGGGCTGCCCTTGATCGCTTCCGGGCGGTTGGGGTCACCGATGAAGGTGTCGGTGGAGCCGGTCTCCGGGTTGACTGCGGTATAGGGTGCGCCGAAGCCCTGGATGAACGGGCCGATTGCGCCATTGAGCGCACCGGTGAAGTTGCCCGGGGCGCCGATGCCGATGTCACGAGTGATGTTGATCGCCCGGCGGCCGGGTGTGGTGACGTTGACCGTCTCCACGCCGTAGGGGTGGGTGATGGTGTAGGTACCGGCAGTGGGCACCGAGACGCGCAGACGGATGCGCGCAAAGCTCTGCTGGTCGCCATCGACCGGGTTGCCACCAGCGAATGCCGCTTCTATGCCCGCCACATAGGCGTCGAGGGCATAGCCGCTGTTGCCAACGGCAGGAATAGTGGTTTCCGCCAGGAACCAGAACATCTCCGAAGGCCAGTTGTCAGGGAACACCAAGGGCAGGGTATCGTCGAAGACGCCCGGTTCTGGCAGCAGGGTGCACATATAGGCCGGTGCACCGGGGGCGCCAGCGACCAGGGTGCTGACGGCATGCGAGCGGCACAGTTCCAGTGACAGGCCGTTGCTGTCCTTGTACCACAACGGGAAACCGCCGGTGGCGAAGGTGTAGGGGCCAGGGTCGACGTCGGACAGGGCAGCCCAGGCCGCACTGCTGAGGGTGAGGGAGAAACCGGCGGCCAAAAGCGCGCGGCGTTGCCAAGTGTTCATGCTGCCTCCTTGAAGGCGGAGCCTTTGTCTGTTCATGGCACCAGCACCACGTCTTCGATGTCGCTGCCGCCATTGGCACTGGTGACCTGCACCTTGGCTGGCGGGACGGGTGACAAGTTGGCGCTCAGGCTTTTCTGCGCGCCGTCGCCGCTGAAGTTGCCGATGAAGGTGCCGTTGCCGGTGTGGGCAGTCATTGCCGGCGGGTTGGTTTCGTCACTGCTGGTGGCGATCAAGGTCAGGGTGGCATTGGCCAAGCTGTATTCGGCCTTGGTGATGGTGACCAGGTCGGTGAGCGGCATGTCAGCGGTGGTTACGCTGCTGGTGGGGATGGCCACGCTGTTGTCGGCGCTGACCAACATGCTGGTCGGCAGTGCCGGGTTGAGCGCCGACTGGGCATACCAAGTGCCGGTGCCATTGGCTTCGGTCAGTGGCAGGTTAGGGGTCTGGCTGGTCAGGGTGGCGCTGCCTGGTGGTGGCGGTGCCAGCACGAACACGTCCTGTTGGGCGCGCAGGTCACCGTTCTCGGTGTGCCGCGAGTAGGTGCTGCGCAGCGGGATCAACGGCGTCGGTCGGGCTACTGCGGAAAGCTTGCCGGAAACGGCGAACAGGTCCGTGCGCAGGTCGATGCCGTTGGGGCCTTCGATGCGTACGAAGTTAGTGTTGAACGGGCTGCCGGTGACCCGCTCGTTGAGGTTGGGGTCGCCGATGAATGTCTCGCTGCCTTCGGTGTAGGGGCCATTGACGCTGCGCAGGAAGGGCCCGATATCGCCCTTCAGGGCGCCGGTAAAGGTGCCAGCGGAGCCGATGCCGATGTCGCGGGTCATGTTGATCGCCCGGCGCCCGGCGGCGGGTACGTCGAACACCTCGACGCCGTAAGGGTGGGTGACCACGTAGGTGCCGGCCACAGGAACGTCGACCCGGATCCTCACGCGGGCGAAACTGATCTGATCGTTTTCTGCCGGGTCGCCGCCGCCGAACGCGGCTTCGAGCGCGCTGACGTATGTCAGGTTGACCCCGCGGGCGACATCGTTGATGGCAGCGTCGGCGGTGAACCAGAACGATTCATCCGGCCAGTTGCTCGGAAAGACCAACGGCTTGGTGTCATCGAAGATGCCTGGGGCAGGCAACAGGGTGCACATGTACGCCGGTGCGCCTGGGGCGCCGGCGACGCGTGAACTCACCGCCTTGGACAGGCACAGGTCGAGGGTTCGGCCATGGGTGTCCTGGTACCAGGCGGCATAGCGGCCGTTCTCAGGTGTGTAGGGCCCAGTGTCGACGGCGTACAGCGCAGCCTGCGCCGGGAGCTGGAACAGGCCGGCGACGATCGCCACTGCGAGCGTGTTGGGTATCGGTCGGAGCATGAGTCGGTTCCTCCTGCTAACGGGCCCATGGACTTGGGGCGTCTGGGAGGACCAGCGCAACAGCCGTGCCAATTTTTCACATCAGGCTGCAGGCCTTGTGGGGCGTGGGCTGGGCAGGTGATGTCTGACGGAGTGGGCAGGTTTCTGGTGGGCGGTGATCCCCAGTTTTGGGGTTGGTTTTGGGGTTGGGAATAGGGCTGGGAATGCATGGCTGGGAATGCATGGCTGGGAATTGGGTGAGGGCTACCATCTGTCCGCCGAGAGTGCTTTGGCGCCTGTGAGATCGAGCGCCGCCCGCGCGGCGCATCGCGGGCAAGCCCGCTCCCACATCTGTTTCGGGCCAATCTCTCCTGTGCCGCCAACAGGGACCGCCTTGTTGGCATGACGATGCATCTCGGTGGAAGCCAACAGGGGTATGGCGATGCATCTCGGTGGGAGCCAGCAGGGGTATGGCGATGCATCTCGGCGGGAGCCAAAAGGGGTATGGCGATGCATCTCGGTGGCCACTGATTGCTGCTCCACCTGTCTCTAGTCATGCACCAGGGCGGTCCCTGTTGGCGGCACAGGAGAGATTGGCCCGAAACAGATGTGGGAGCGGGCTTGCCCGCGATGCGCCGCGCGGGCGGCGCTCGATCTCCCAGGCGACATACCTCTTGAGCCAAGCACCTCTCAAGGCTCCACACCTCTCAAGGCATGCACCTCGACGCCCACCAAATTCTCCCGCACACTGCGGAAAAAATACCAAGCCCGTAGCCCTGACCCCGAGGGCCACAGCTGGAGCAAAAAATGGCGCGACAATTTCCCATAACAAACGCCCAAGATCCGCTGCACGAATCCCGCCAGGCGCGCATGCGTCTGGCCAGCGAAGGCGAGCTGCCGCTGGGCATGCTGCGCGATGAAATCGACGCCTCCTGGCGCCGCAGCCTCGGCCATGGCCTGGATTGCCTGCAAGGCGAGCAAGTCGGCGTAGGCCTGCAGCAGGGTCAGGACTTGCGCATGCTGCTGGAACGCAACCGGCTGCTGATGGACGCCGTCACCCCCGAACTGGACTACCTGGTATCACGCCAAGGCAAGGCTGGCATCGTCATCCTCGGCGATGCCCAGGCCAACGTGCTGGCCATCGAGGGGCAGAAGCACGTACTGCAACGCGAAGGCCTGCGCGACCTGCACCCCGGCAGCTGCTGGAGCGAGTCGCTGCGCGGCACCAACGCCATCGGCACCGCCGTGGTCGAAGGCCGGCCGACGCTGATCAACTGTGGCGAGCACTACCTGGACCGGCTCAGCCCGTTCTCCTGCACTTCAGTGCCGCTGCGCGACCCGCGCGGCGAAGTGATCGGCGTGCTCGACATCACCCGCGAAGGTGTCATGGCTCAGCCCCAGGACAGCCTGAGCATGCTGATGCTGGCGGCTGGCAATATCGAGAGCAGGATGTTCGGCCTGAGCCATCCCGAGCAACTGGTGCTGGCGTTCCACAGCCGCCCGCAATACCTCAACAGCGCCTGGCACGGCCTGCTGGCGCTAAGCCTGGATGGCGAAGTGCTGGCCGCCAACGACAGCGCCTGTCAATTGCTCCAGGTCCCGCGCCAGGGCCTGATCGGGCGTCGTTGCAGCGACCTGCTGGGCGAGCGCTCGCCGGCCTTCATCGCCCGCCTGTGGCAGGGTGGCGTGAGTAACGTGCAGACCGCCAAAGGTGAATTCGCTTTCCGCGCGCTGCACCTGCCACGGCACACCCCGCTCAATGGCAGCGCGGTGCATGTCAAGCCGACAGTGGCCAACAAAACCCCTGCGCTGGAGGCCTTGGCCGGGGCTGATGCGCGGTTGGCACGCAACCTGCGCATGGCCCTCCAGGGCTTGGGCAATGGCCTGCCAGTGTTGCTGCTCGGCGAGACCGGTACGGGCAAGGAAGTGGTGGCGCGTGCCCTGCATCAAGCCAGCCCGCGTGCCGACAGAGCGTTCGTGGCGGTCAACTGCGCGGCGATTCCCGAGGGGCTGATCGAGTCCGAGCTGTTTGGTTACCGCGAGGGCGCCTTCACCGGCTCACGCCGCGGTGGCATGGTCGGGCGACTGATGCAGGCCCATGGCGGCACGCTGTTCCTCGATGAGATCGGTGACATGCCGTTGGCCCTGCAGGCCCGGCTGTTGCGCGTGCTGCAGGAACGCCGGGTAGCGCCGCTGGGCGCGGGCGACGAACAGGACATCGACGTGGCGTTGATCTGCGCCACTCACCGCGACCTCAAGCGCCTGGTGCAGGACCAGCACTTTCGTGAAGACCTGTACTACCGGGTCAACGGCGTTTCCCTGCGCCTGCCGGCCCTGCGCGAGCGCGATGACCTGGCGAACATCATCGAGGGCTTGCTGGACAAGTCCGGCGCCAAAGGCGTGAGCCTCGACCCGGCCCTGGCCGCATTGCTGGAAGGTTTCGACTGGCCAGGCAACATCCGCCAGCTGGAAATGGTCGTGCGCACCGCCCTGGCCATGCGCGAGGATGGCGAGCAGGTGCTGACCCTCGACCACCTGACCGATTGCCTGCTGGAAGAACTGGCCAGCGGCACGGCGCCCTCGGGTAGCCTCAAGGACAATGAGCTGGAATTGATCCGTGGCGCCCTGGCGCGCCACCACGGCAATGTCACGGCCGCCGCCGAAGCGCTGGGCATCAGCCGGGCGACGCTGTACCGCAAGCTCAAGCAGTTGCGCGGCTGACATGGGCAACCTGTTGCACAGGCTGGTGGAGTCCAGCAACCCGCTACTCATGCGCCAGGCCCTGGCCTGGCTGTATGGTTTCGTCCGCCCCCATCGAAGGGCCATCGGCGTGCTGCTGGGCTTGTCCTTCGGCGCTTCGCTGCTGGCCCTGGTGCAACCCTGGCTGGTCAAGACACTGATCGACGAAGGCCTGCTGGCCAAGGATTACCAGACCCTCTGGCACATGGCGGCGATCATGATTGCCGCCGGGCTGCTGGGCACGGTGCTGGCGGGCGTCAACCGCTACCTGCACACACGCCTGTCGGGGCGCATCCTGTTCGCCCTGCGCGATGACCTGTACCGCCATTTGCAGCAGCTGTCGCCGACCTTCTACGGGTGTCGGCGCACCGGCGACATCCTCTCGCGGCTGGACGGCGATGTGGCCGAGATCCAGCGTTTTGCCGTGGATTCGCTGTTCTCGGCGGTGTCGGCAGTGATTGGCCTGGTGGGGGCGGTGGCGCTGATGCTGATGCTGTCCTGGCAACTGTCGCTGTTGCTGGCACTGCTGATCCCGATCGAAGTCCTGTGGCTGCGCTGGATGCGGCGCAAGGTCGAGCGCGAGGTGCGCAACTTGCGCGAGCGCTCGGCAGATGTGTCGTCGTTCCTGGTCGAGACCCTGCCGGCGATGAAGTTCATCCAGGCGTCTGGCCAGCAGAACCGTGAGGCCGGGCGCCTGGACCAGCTGGGGCAGGGCTACATGCGCCAATTGCTCAAGGTGCAGGTGACCGAGTTCTTCACCCAGGCGATCCCCGGTACCTTGACCTCGTGGTGCCGCGCCTGCGCGTTCCTGGTGGGTGGATGGTGGGTGATCCAGGGCACCTGGCAGCTTGGCGCGCTGATCGCGTTTTCCACCTACATGGGCATGGCGGTCGGCCCGGTGCAGAGCCTGTTGGGCCTGTACGTGGCGGTGCAGCGCATGGCGGTGAGCCTGGGCCGGGTGATGGAGTTGAAGCAGGAAGCGGTGGCCGTGCGCGAGGCCGACTTGCCCAGGCCGATGCCGGAAGGGCCCGGCGAGCTACGCCTGGAAGGCGTGAGCTTTGCCCATGACGGGCGCCAGGGCGCGGTGCTGGCGCAGGTCGATGCCTGTATTGCCGGTGGCCTGAAAGTCGCCATCAGCGGTGCCTCTGGCGTCGGCAAATCGACCCTGATCGACCTGTTGCAGCGCTTCTATGACCCGGATGGCGGGCGCATCCTGCTCGATGGTGCCGACTTGCGCGAACTCGACCTGGCCGCCGTGCGCCAGCGTATCGCCGTGGTCAGCCAGGACATCGTGCTGTTTCGCGGCACCCTGGCCCAGAACCTGGCCTATGGCGCGCCGCAGGCCAGCCGTGCGGAGCTGGAGCGGGTGGTGCGACTGGCCCATCTCGACAGCCTGGTCGAGAGCCTGCCACTGGGTCTGGACGGGCTGCTCGGCGAGCGTGGCCAGCAGCTTTCCGGCGGGCAGAAACAGCGTATCGCCATTGCCCGGGCGGTGCTGCAAGCGCCTTCGATCCTGGTGCTCGACGAGGCCACCTCGGCCGTCGACGAAGCCACCGAGCGCGAAGTGATTGCCGCCATCGACGAACTGTTCGCCGGGCGCACGCGCATCTTGATCAGCCACCGCGCATCGACCCTGGCCGATGCCGATCTGCACCTGCACCTGCAAGGTGGCCGGATGCACGAATTGCCCCGGGAGACGATCCAGCATGGCCGTTGATGTAAAGGTCGGCGTGATCGACAGCGGTTGTGCGCCAACCCAGGCACTGGTCGCTGCCCGGCGTTTCTGGCTGGACGAGGGCGTGCTCTGCGACGGCGAGTTGCAACCAGACCGGCTCGGCCATGGCAGCGCCGTGCTGGCCAGCCTGCAAGCCGAGGTCGGTGTGCTGCCGCTGTTGCTGGCCCAAGTCTTCAGCGAACGCGGCAGCACCAGCGCTTTACAGGTTGCCGCCGCGTTGTTCTGGCTGGCGGAGCAGGGCGTGACCTTGATCAATCTCAGCCTTGGCTTGCGGCAGGACCGGGCGGTGTTGCGCCAGGCCTGTGCTGAAGTGCAGCGGGCTGGCGTGCTGCTGTGCGCCTCCAGCCCGGCGCAGGGCAGTGCGGTGTACCCGGCGGCGTATCCGGGGGTTATCCGTATCACCGGCGATGCGCGCTGCGCGCCGGGGCAATGGTCGTGGCTCGGCAGTGCCCAGGCCGACTTCGGTGGCCATGTGGGCGAGCGCGGGCGGGCCGGTGCGAGTCTTGGCTGTGCGGCAGTGAGCGGGCGGATTGCGGCACTGTTGCAGCAGCAACCCGGCCTGGGCCGGCAACAGGTCTATGCCTGGCTGCAGGCCCACGCCGCGTTCAGCGGCCCGGAGCGACGAGGTACGGCGGATGCCTGAACCACGCATTCTGGTGCTGGGCGCCGGGCCTGCCGGCGCCGCTACTGCGCTTGGCCTGCGTCGGCTGGGTTACCCGGTGACGGTGGTCTCCGACTGGCGGCGTTTTGCCGCCGTGGAAGGGGTTTCGCAGCGGGTACTGGAAGGGCTGCGCCACGCTGGCCTGGGAGGCGCGCTGGCCGAGGCAGCGGTGCCGGCAACACGCCAGGTGCGCTGGAATGGCCAGCACCTGCAACCCAATCAGGAATACCTGCTCGACCGCCAGCGCTTCGATCGTGCGTTGCGTGAGGACCTGTTGCGCACAGGGGTGACGTTGGTGGAGGGGCGTGTGCGTGAAGTCGCGCGTGCAGAGGGCTATGAGGTTCGGCTGGATGACGGGCAGCTGCTTCAGGGCGAGTTTCTGGTCGAGGCGCGTGGCCGTCAGGCGCCGTTGGCGGCCGACCGGCTGCGTGGCCCGGAAACGGTCAGCCTGCTCAACCTCTGGCAGTCGGACCCTGGCGCGCCTGCGTCGGCCGTGGAAAGCCTGGACGATGGTTGGGCCTGGATGGCCCGGCTGGCCGACGGGCGATGCTATTGGCAAGTGACCCTGGATGCCCAACGGCTGCCGGGCAAGGCGGCCTTGCCTGAATACTGTGCGGCACGACGAAGGGCTTCGGCGCTGGTGGCTGAACTGTTCGATGCGCGAGCGCTGGCGCCTGCCCAAGTGCATGCCCGCAGCAGCACGGCGATCCTCGCCGGCGACTGCGTGGGGGATGACTGGCTGCGGGTGGGCGATGCGGCGATGGCGGTTGACCCACTGTCGGGGAATGGGATTTTCCAGTCGCTGTCATCGGCGTTGCAGGCGCCGGTGGTGATCAACACCTTGCTCCGTCGGCCCGAGCGCGCGGCACTGGCGAAGCAGTTTCATCAGCAGCGGATCGAGCAGCTTTTTCTGCGCTTTGCCCGCATCGGGCGGGATTTCTATGGGCAGGAGCTTGAGCGCGCAGGGCAGCCATTCTGGGAGCACCGTCGAGGCTGGCCGGATGCGCAGCCGTTGCATCTGGCGGCAGACTGGGCGGCGGTGCGGGTGGCGCGGCGGCCGGTGTTGCGGGATGGGCTAGTGGACGAGGCTGAAGTGGTGGTGACTTCGGATCAGCCTTTGGGGATCTGGCATTTGCAGGGGATCGAGTTGGCGCCGGTGGTGGGAGAACTGCTTGCAGGCGTGTCACTCGATGGGGTCTTGAATGGGAGACCTATGGAGCACCAGATATTGCTGCGGCGGTGGTTGGGAGAACAGGGTTTAAGCTGAGATCGTGGGGCCGCTCTGCGGCCCTTTCGCGACACAAGGCCGCTCCTACAAGAGAACGCGGACTCCTGTAGGAGCGGCCTTGTGTCGCGAAAGGGCTGCAAAGCAGCCCCGGCCTGTAAATCAGAGCTTGATCAAAACCGACTTGAGCTCGGTGTAGTGTTCGATGGCCGCAGCGCCCATCTCACGGCCCACGCCGGACATCTTGTACCCCCCAAACGGCAGCGCCGGGTCCAGCGCGCTATGGCAGTTGACCCACACCGACCCGGACTTGATCCGCGGAATCATCCGGTGCACCGCAGCCAGGTCGTTGGACCAGATGCTCGCGCCCAGGCCATAGGGGTTGTCGTTGGCCATGCCGACCACTTCGTCGATGTCGTCGAACGGCATCGCCACCAGCACCGGCCCGAAGATTTCCTCCTGCACCAGGCGATGGCGCTGGTCGACGTCGACAATCACTGTCGGCTTGACGAAGTAGCCCGGGCCAAACCCTTCACCGCCACAGGCGATGGTCGCGCCCAGCTCGCGGCCCAACTCGATGTAGCCAGTCACGCGGTCCTGCTGCTTGGCCGAGATCAACGGCCCCATCTGCACCGCCGGGTCCAGGCCGCTGCCGAGCTTCATGCCGTTGGCGATGCCGGCGATGTCGGCGACCACATTGTCGAAATGCTTGCGGTGCACGTACAGGCGCGAACCGGCGCAGCACACCTGGCCCTGGTTGAAGAAGATCGCCGTGGCGGCGCCGGCGGCGGCCTCCTGCAGGTTGGCGTCGGGCAGGACGATGGTTGGCGACTTGCCGCCGAGCTCCAGGGTGACGCGGGTCATGTTGTCCATGGCCGCCTTGCCGATCAGCTTGCCCACTTCGGTGGAGCCGGTGAAGGTCAGCTTGTCCACGCCTGGGTGGCGGCTCAGCGCGGCGCCGGCGTTGAGGCCGGTGCCGGTGATCACGTTGAACACCCCGGCCGGGTAGCCGGCCTCATCCACCAGTTCGGCCAGCTTCAGTGCAGTCAGCGGGGTTTCGTCGGCCGGCTTGAGCACCACGGTGCAGCCGGTGGCCAGGGCCGGGCCGAGCTTCCAGCAAGCCAGCAACAACGGGAAGTTCCAGGCGACGATGGCGCCGACCACACCCACGGCTTCGCGGCGCACGAAGCCATGGAACTGATCGTTGGGCAGCAACGGCATCGACGCTTCGACGGTGCTACCCTCGATCTTGGTGGCCCAGCCGGCCATGTAGCGCAGGAAGTCGATGGCCAGCTGCACGTCCATGACCTTGGCCACGACGGCGCTCTTGCCGTTGTTCAGGCATTCCAGCTCGGCCAGTTGTTGCGCGTCGCGCTCCATCAGGTCGGCCAGGCGCCACAGCAGGTTCTGCCGCTCGCGGGGGCGCACACGGCTCCATGGCGAGTCGTCGAAGGCCTGGCGCGCGGCGCGCACGGCGCGGTCGACGTCTTCCTGCTCGGCGGCGGGCACTTCACCGAGGATTTCACCGGTGGCCGGGTTGCGGAACGCCAGGGTGCGGCCACTGGCGGCGTCCTGCCAGTCGGCACCGATGCGCATCTTCAGCTTGCGTTCAAGGAAGGCGCGGGTGGCGGGCAGGATGGGCAGGTCGGAAAGCATGGGGCTGTGCCTCTTGTCATTGGATGTGACCGGTATAGGCGCAATGGCCGTGCCAAGGTCGGCCGATGGTCGCAAGGTGCTGAACTGCCTGGGTTTTGCCGTGGCGCGAGGTTGGGATTGCAGGGCTGCGCTGTTGCACATTGAGACGGTGTGAGACGGTGGTGAAACACTGCCTGTGCCGGCCTCTTCGCGGGCAAGCCCGCTCCCACAGGTACAGCGCTGAACCTGAGCTCTACGCGATTTCTGTGGGAGCGGGCGTGCCCGCGAAGGCCTGCATGGCAGGCCCAGTCTCAGGATGAAACACGTTGTCGCGAAATGGCACGCTCCGGCCACTCGGCCAGCAGGGCCATATAGCTGGATGAAGGAGCTAAAAGCCTGAAATACAACGCCTTTGCAGCACTTGGCACAGTTTCTGTATCACAACCGTCACAAGCACACCTGCTGTACCAAAGCGTGCAAGAACGATAAGAACAACAACCGTGGAGGTCTGACCTTGAAGACGACTCGACTCCGGCGGCATGCGGGCAAACTGGCGCTGGCCGCCGCCGCACTGCTGGGCACCCAGGCTGTGGTGGCGGCCGAGCAGGGCCCGAGACTGTTGCAGAACACGTGCATGGGGTGCCATATCCCCGAGGGCAACGATACCTACAGCCGCATCAGCCATCAGCGCAAGACGCCGGAAGGCTGGCTGATGAGCATTGCCCGCATG